>JAJDEX010000381.1 GCA_029259575.1 Planctomycetota bacterium
ATGCGGGTGTCCTGGGAGGAAGCGTCCCCAGGTGAGATCTGGCCGGGATCTCGGTTTGCGCAAGCGTGCTGATTCCGGGCTTGCGTGCTCCAACTCGGCAAGACTCTGCGTAGGGGTCGTGGATCCCGCCGATGGACCCCCGGAGGCCGCCTCCAAGGACTTATGATCGGTTCGTTCCCGACTTGCCCAGCCCCAACATGAAGCCCATCCACACGTCGCGCGCCGCCCTGATCGGTCTGCCCCTGCTCTGTCTCAGCCTCTATGGATTCCGGGTGGTCGATGCCACGCTTCAGGACGACCCGCCGCCGCCCCGCCCGGTGCCCGAGGGTCCGGCGCCCAAGGACAAGGAGCCCGTCGTGATTCCCGTCGAGTGGCGACTCTCCCCCGATGCCGAGAAGCGGCGTGCGTGGAACGCCCTCGAGGGACAGGCTCCTCCGGCGCTCGATTCCCTGGTCGACTGGACCAGCCCTGAGAGCCAGACCTGGGCCGGCCTGAAGGGCAAGGTCGTCCTGATCGACATGTGGGCCACGTGGTGTCGGCCTTGCATGGAAGGTCTGCCCAAGATCAACGCTCTTCACAACGCCTACCCGGACGACCTCGTGGTGCTCGGCGTTCACGTCCAACGGGGCTATACGAAGTTGAGCATGGAGACCACGGCCGCGAAGAAGGGCATGACTTGGCCGCTCGCCGGCGATCCCCGGTCGATCTTCGCATCCGCTCTCGGAGTCGAGTCCATTCCCGGTTACTACCTGGTCGACCAGGAGGGCGTCCTGCGGGTTGCCGGTGCCCATCCCAATCATCTCGCGGACATCGTGGGTGCCTACCTGGGTCCGCCCAAGGAGGCCGCCGCCCACGTCGTGAAGGATTGGCCGCCGTACACCGAGAAGAACCTCTTCGCAACCAACGACCTGCGCGGCAAGGCGGCCCCCGACGTGTTCGTCGAGGATTGGTTCTCCAAGGAACCGGACACCAAGGACAAGGTCGTTCTGATCGAGTTCTGGACGACCAGCGTGCGATCCAGTCGCGAGCGCATCCCGACGTTGAACACGATGTACATGGATCTCAAGGACGACCTCGTCATCATCGGGATCACCGCCGACAAGTTCGAGAGAGCTCGTGGCTACTGGTACTCGCGCAGTACGCGCTTCTTCGGTGGTACCGATCGAAGCAAGACGATGTACGACTCGATCGGCATCGAGGCTCAACCCCACAGCTTGTTGATCTCGAGCGACGGAATCGTGCGTTGGCAGGGGTTCCCGGGCGACACCCAGGATCCGTTGACGACCAACCTGGTGCGCGACGTCATCGCCAAGGACAAGGCGGAACGCGCCAAGCGAGAGGCCCAGCCGAAGCCTGCACCCGAGGACGGCGAGACGCCCAAAGATCAGCCGAAGCCCGAGGTCAAGGGCGATGGTACGGATCCGCGTGGCGGGAAGTGAAACCATGACGGACCTCGTCCGCGACACGGCTGGCCGACCGCTACGCAATTTGCGCGTTTCGGTCACGGACCGCTGCAACCTTCGGTGCTCGTACTGCATGCCCGAAGAGGACTACGTGTGGCTGCCCAAGGAACGGCTGCTCCACTACGGTCAGTTGACGGCGATCGTCGCGGCCGCGGTCGACTTGGGCGTGCGCAAGGTGCGCTTGACCGGCGGCGAACCGCTGCTGCGCCGCGAACTGTGGCGCTTCGTCGAGCAACTCCGTGCGCTGAGCGGGCTCCAGGAGATCGCGATGACGACCAACGGCCTGCTCATGGCCGAGCAAGCGGAGCAGCTGTTCGGTGCGGGCCTCGACCGCGTGACGATCAGCATGGATACGCTGCACGCGGACCGGTTCCGGACGGCGACCCGCCGCGACGGATTGAGCGCGACGCTGGAAGGCATCCAAGCGGCCGCAACACATGGCAGCGCACCGGTCAAGCTGAACATGGTCGTGCAGCGTGGCGTCAACGACGACGAGGTCTTGGACCTCCTGCACTTCGCGCGCGAAGGGGGCCATGAGCTGCGCTACATCGAGTACATGGACGTGGATGGCGCGACGCGTTGGGATCCCACCCAGGTCGTGTCGCGGCAGGAGATCCTCGAGCGCATCCAGGAACGCCACGGCCCGGCGGTCCCCGTGGACAAGGTCGGCGCCGCACCGGCGGACCGGTTTCGCCTCGACGACGGAACCGTGTTCGGCGTCATCTCCTCGACCACGCAGCCTTTCTGCGGCACCTGCGACCGTGCACGCCTGACCGCCGATGGTCGGCTGTTCACCTGCCTGTACGCGACCGAGGGCCTGCCCCTGGGACCCGGGGTCGTCCAGGGCTGGAGCACGGAGCGGTTGAGCCAGGAGATCCGCCAACGCTGGGCCCGCCGCATCGATCGCGGTGCGGAAGAACGGCTGGCACTCGGATCCGAGCGCAGCCCGACGTCCGTACCGGAACTGCGCGCCGATCCGCACCTCGAAATGCACACCAAGGGCGGCTGATCTCCCGCGTCGAACTCGCCCGTCGACAGAAGAAGGCGGCCGCTTCCGGAATCGGAAGCGGCCGCCTTCTGTTGAATGCTGGGACGTTGTCGTGGTTCGAGCCTAGAGGTTCGCCGAGAACGAGCCGCTCCGCAGCCCACCTCGTTCGCTGGGACGCGGCGTTGCCGGATCCCGCCGTCTTGATCCTCACCGAACGCAGCGCGCTGCGGAACGGCTAGCTCTCGGCCGATCGTCTAGTCGCTCACCTTGACCCCGTTCACGTAGAAGCCGCCCTGTCGAGTGGGCATTCCGTCCGGCATCTGGAAGACCCACTGCCCCACGCGTCGACCACGTGCGTAGTAGCCTTCCTCCCGAATGCTGCCGTCGCTGTAGGTGCGTCGCCACAGGCCGTCGCGGAGTCCGCCGGTGTACTGCTCGGTGATGATGAGAATGCCGAGGTCGGTGAAGTGCTCCCAAGGTCCCTCTCGAAGGTCCTCGGCATACTCGCCCTGGGACTCGATCTGACCGTTCTCGTGGTACCGGGTCCACAGGCCGTCGCGCATGTCATCGATGTACGAACCTTCGGCCAACACCCCTACGCCGTTTTCGCGGTACAGGAGCCAATGCCCGAACCGTTGCCCGTTGCGAGATGGCCCGCGGGCTTCGAGGGTGCCGTCCTCGAACTTGAGTTCGCTCATCACGGCCCGATTCCGGTCACCGGCGTCGGTTCCGAGCTCTTCGGGATTCGACCCGGACTGCGAGGAGGGGTCCGCATCGTCTCCGCTGGTCCGAAGCGTGCCTGCCAGGTCACCGTCGGAGAGGCCGATCACGGCGAAGCCTTCCTCGTCCGCATGGCCGTCCGTGTTCGGCGAAAGGACCACACCGGATGCCAGCGAATCGGAGGACGCCGTAGCGGCCCGCAGGCCCTGTCCCGTAGGTGCGGTGTTCAGCGCAAAGACCACCGCCGTCGCGACGATCGCTGCGAGCGTGCACTCGGGTAGACGTTGAAGAGGAGCAGACATGATGCAGCCTGTCAGCCGTCGTCCCGGGCATGGCCCATGAAGGAGTCGAGGGTCCTGGCGAGGTCCCGCAACCGCTGGACAGCGAGCGGGCGCTGCGCGTGCCGAAGAGCACGTTGGATGCGCTGAAAACGAGCTGCGCCCGAGGTCAACGAAAGTGCCGCCTGGCTGACGGTGAAGGGTGTGGTCGGCAGGAGCGTGACCGGTTGGTTCGGCAGAACAACCGGACCTGAGTCCGGGATGTCCGTTGCGCCGCCCGCATCGTTCGTGCTGGGAGAATCTTGCTCGAGTGGTGCGCTGCCTCCCCAGAGCCATTGCAGGCGACTCTCGAGATCGACCGGGCTCAGGTTGACTCCCGCGACGCGTCCGTTGGGACCGATCAGGAACGTGGATTGGGCATCCAGACGCCAACGCACCAGGAGGCCCTCCTCACCTTCCACCTCCCAACTGATGGGCCAATGCACCTGGGCCGTATCGAGGCGCTCGTGCAACTGACGCCGATCCGGATCGGTGGCGATACCGACCATGACGATCGGGTCGTCCCAATGCCTGCGCGAGAACTCGAGGTCCTTGCGCAACGCGGCGCGCTCGGCGTCACTGTCACTCCCCATGATGCGGACGAAGACGACCTGGCCAAGCAGATCGGTCGAGCGCACCTCGTTCCCCAGCGGATCGCGAGCGATGAACCAGGGCGGTCTGCATCCGCGCGCAAGGCGCGTCAGCTTGAAGTGCAGGGACTCGGCACGGTCTCCGATCTCGGTCCCCGCATAGTGGACCATGAGGTCCTCGAGGGTCAGCACGGCAGCCACCCGACCTGGACCGGGGCGGGAGTCCATCGGGGCCACCATCTGCGTGCGAGCCAAGCGCGACCAGGCTGCGAGTTCGTCCCCCGCCAGGCTCACGGCGTCGAGGAAGTCCCGGACGCGGCCGGGGCCGAGCACTTGGGCGTTCTGGACCAGGACCTCGAGGATTCTGGGATCCAAGTCGAACGGAATCGTGCCGGACAGCAGCGCGTCCAACCGTACGAAGGCCTCGGCGCTCAAGCGATTGGTCTCTGGAGCACTCGACTCCTCGGATGCCGACGGGCCGTCCTGTTCGGACGGGGACGGATGGGCCTCCGTCTCCTGGGGCGTGGAATCGAGAGCCAGCGATTCGAGATCCGACCCGAACCCGGGTGCGTCGTACGCCCCCGCCATCGTCGGTGTCTCGCCCGAAGGCAACTCTCCCTGGGTGGCCGCGTGGATCGAACCCGCCAGACTCACGAGGAGTCCAGAGGCCAGGATCAGCGGCGTGGTGGTTCGCAGACGCATCGTGTCAGCGTGGGGTGGGAGTATGGAATGGGCGACGTTCCTCTCTATCTGCGCCTCTCGACTTGGATACGCAAGCTCCAAGAACCTTTCGAAGGACGAGAACTCGAGTGAGGGCCCTTCCTGCACCCCAGGCTAGGATGCGCACCTATGCCCTGGACCCCGGAAGACTTCACGCATCACCTGCCGTCCCCCACATGGCAGGTTCGCCCGCAAGTAGAACGAGTGGTGCGCGATGCGGGACCGAACGCCATCGGCCTCGACCTGGGTGCAGGCGGGCGACGACTCGCGCCGAACGTGCTCTGCGTCGACTTCATTCCCTTCGGCGGAACGGATCTGGTTGGGGACGTTGAGCGCTTGCCGTTCGCGGACGA
>JAJDEX010000382.1 GCA_029259575.1 Planctomycetota bacterium
CCTGCCGCTCGGCCTGCGCCCCGTCCGGCAGCCCGGCCTACGCCCCGTCCTGCGGCCCGACCCGCTCCCCGTCCCGCCGCCCGACCGACACCGCGTCCGAGCGCTCGACCCGCTCCGCGTCCGACCGCGCAGCCGACCCCCTCGCGTCCCTCGGCACGGCCCCAACCCAGTTCACGCCCTCAACCTTCGAGTCGCCCCAGCACCAGGCCCAGCAGCAGGCCTTCCACGACGCGACCGAGCCCGTCGTCTCGCCCCTCGGCGACCCCGTCACGCCCTGACACAAGCAGCAGGCCCAGCAGCCAGCCCAGCGCCGGTCGCTCGACCCCGTCCACGGCGGGTCGATCGACGCCGAGCAGTGGCCGCTCCGCGCAGCCCGCCCGCGATCCCCTGAACATCCCGGGTGTCGTCGACCTGCAACACACCGGCACGTCCAAGCGCGTTCGCTTCCCCGCCCCCTACAGGGCCGGCGAATCCTCCTCGACCGATACGGGTCGCCCGGCGATCGGTTCGGGCCGCGGAACGACCTCGAGTCAAACTGCCCGTGGCGCCGGCGCAGGCCGAGGCCTCGGCGGCACGAAGTCGATCACGGAAACTCCGCGCGGCACGACGATCACGCAGAGGTCCGCGGACCAGCTGCGCGACCGTCGCAAGTCGGCCGTCGCGTCACGCACGGTCTCTCGCGACGACATCCTGAAGCGCTACCGAGGCAGTGACGCCACGCGTGGCGCGGACAAGCCGAGCAAGGCGGTCCAAGGCCCCGCTTCCGTGCGCGCCCCGAGACTTGCTGGCGGACGGAACCTCGACGGGAAAGCCGCTCGTGGAACGGACCTCAGGGATGCACAGGGGAAACAAGGCCGGTCGCAGAAGGACTTCGGTCGCAGGGTCGTCGGCGCCCCGGTGGCCGGTGATGCCAGCCCCAAGGCGTACGAACGCGGCATCGAGCAACGCGCCAAGGCGCTGGGGCTGGGTCGCAAGAACAAGAAGAACATCGTGGGAGGAGTCGGCGGCGGAGCGATCAGCGGTGCGGTCCAACCGATCGGCTCGGTCGGCGCGTACGCCAACCACCTGCATGGAAGCCACTTCAACGTCGGCTACCACTACGGGCACTCCTACGTGAACTGGTGCGCCTCCAGCTACTGGAACTACGGCGCGTTCTCCTTCTGCTGGGCGCCGTTCGCCTACGCCAACACCTGCTGGTGGAACAGCTACTGGTCGTGCGGCGGTTACTGGAACGCGGGCTACAGCCCGAACTACTACTGGTACGGCCCCTTCATCCGCCCGCGTTACAGCGTCGTCTATCCGATCTACGAAACGCGGTACGTCGAGGTCCAGCAACCCGTCGAGTACGAAGAGGAATGGGTCGACGAGGAGCTGGTCGAGGAAGGCGAAGGTGGCGTGTTCTTCATCCCGCCCCCGCCGTCCGCCGGCAACAACTCCTCGAAGCAACGCAGCCTCGGCCGCGTCGCGCATCACTACATGGGTCTCGGTGACGAAGCGTTCAGCGGCGGTCGCTACGGCGATGCGGCGCACTACTACGCGAAGTCCGTCGAGTTCTCGCCGGACGAGGGCGTGCTCTACCTCGTGTTGAGCGACGCCCTGTTCGCCACGGGCGACTACCGCTACGCCGCCTTCGCACTGCGCAAGGCCATCGAGCTGGACCCGTCCGTCCTGGCGCACATCGTCGACAAGCGTTCCTTCTACTCGGATGCGGGCGACTTCGATCGCCAGCTCGCGCTGCTCGAGATCTACTTGAACGATCACTTCCTGGACGAGGATGCGCGCCTGGTGCTCGCCGCCAACTACCTGTTCGGCGGTCGCCCCGCAGCGGCGGTCGACCTCCTGGAGGACCCCTTCAGCGCCGAGGTCAGTTCGTCCCTGGCGGGCAAGGCCCTGCTGGACGCTGCACGGGCCATCCAGTACGGAGCGCAGGCTCCCGAAGGTCGTGCTGCAGAGCCGGCGGGCCAACCGGCCGGGGTCCCCTTCGGGCCCGACGAGGACATCTGATCCGCAACGGGATCCGCGCACGCCGCGGAGATCCGGCGCAGAGGACGACGGGGCGAGCCATGGCTCGCCCCGTCGTCGTTCGTCGCGGGCTCGTCGCCGACGGTGACCGGGGTTCCGGACCGGACCGCCTCCCGATTCCCTATCCTGGCGCCCACCCATCGCGCAGCCAGCAGGAGAACTCTTGGGACTCGAAGACACCGGGCGCACGCACGCCGCCACCACCGCCAGCCCCTTGGGCGTCGCCCTGATCGGGCAGAGGTTCATGGGCCGCGCCCACAGCAACGGCTGGGGCCAGGCGAATCGCTTCTTCGATCTTCAAAGGCCCATCCGCATGCGCACGATCTGTGCGCGCAACGCCGAGGAACTGGCCCCCTTCGCGAAGCGCTTCGGTTGGGAGTCCTGGACGACCGATTGGCGCACGATCGCCGACGATGCCGAGATCGACCTCGTCGACGTCGGGACACCGAACGACGTCCACGCCGAACAGTCGATCGCGATGCTCCAGGCCGGCAAGCACGTCGCCTGCGAGAAGCCCCTGGCCGCCACGCTCGACGAGGCACGGCGCATGGCCGAGGCTGCGTGCGATGCGGACGGGAGGACCTTCGTGTGGTTCAACTACCGCCGCATCCCCGCCGTGGTCCTCGCCCACCAGTGGATTCGAGAGGGTCGGCTGGGGCGCCTGCTGCACGTTCGAGCGCGCTACCTGCAGAGCTGGGGCGGAGCGGACACGCCGCGCGTCTGGCGGTTCGAGAAGTCGCGAGCCGGGTCCGGCGCCCACGGCGACCTGAACGCCCACATCATCGACATGGCGCGTTTCCTGACGGGCCTGTCGTTCGAGGCCATCGACGGAGCGATCGCGCGCACCTTCTATCCCGAACGACCGATGCCGGACGGGAAGGGCGTGGGGACG
>JAJDEX010000383.1 GCA_029259575.1 Planctomycetota bacterium
TCGAGCCGGCGCGGCGGTCGAACGTGGGGGTCGTAGCGGGCGGATGCCCGCAGGCGGATGGGATACCCCCTTCGAGCCTCGTGGCTACCGGGGGTGGCGGTTCAGGTGGGCGAATTCACTCGCATTCCAAGGTGGCCGCGAGGTGGACCCGGGGCCGGTGTGGAGGAGCGAACGTGCTCGCCGGTTCGTCTTGGAGGGGCGAACGGTTCCAAGGAGGAGACGTTCACCGAGCGGACCGGTTCGCGCGCGGGCGTGATTTCTTGGGGGAGAGCTCGTAGCGGAAGGCCGACCCGCTGGAGAGCGCGGGTGGGGGGAGCCTTCGGTCGTCGGCCGGAGCAGGTGGGACTGGGTCCCGGCCCGGCGTCATCGGACCCACCCGAGGGAAGGTCAAACGCAGGCGCCCCCGGGGTGGGGGGCGCCGCGTGTGGGTCAATTGGTGATCGCTGTTCGAGGAACTCGGACGCCGCTTGGGCATCCAGCGATCACGCAGGCGTCCAGATCACTCGGACTGGCCGAGCTCGGCCGGGGTGGGCTCGAGCTCTTTCGGGATGACGATGTTGGCCTTGACGAGGATGAGCAGCTTCTTCTTCGAGATGAAGTTGCCCTTGCGCTCGAACAGCGCCGACAGGATCGGGATCTTGTTCAGGATCGGCACGCCGGAGCGCATGCTCTGGTTCTGCGAGATCTTGTTGCCACCGAGCATCACGGTGCCGCCATCAGGAAGCGGAACCGACGTGCGCACGCGCTGGATCTCGACTTCCGGGAGCTCGATCGTGACCGAGTTCGAGGAGCCGAGCGTCGTGACGCGCTGCTCGATCGGGCGAACCAGGTTCGCGATCGTGGGGCGCAGCTCGAGGGTGATGAAGCGACGGTCGGCGGAGACCACCGGGCGGACGTCGAGGATGACGCCGTCCTGGATGACCGCGACGATCGGGTCAGCGATGGACGCCGACTGGGCGATCTCCACATCGAAGTCCTGCACGTAAGCGACCTGGTTGAGGACGCTCAAGTTGGCGCGGGCCGCGTTGTGGACGAGGATGCGGGGAGCGGTGACGAGCTCGATGCGCTCGCTCTTGCTGACGGCGCGGAGGATGAGCTCCAGCTCCATGTCGTTCAGGAACGTCCACTGGAACGAAACACCACCCGACGCACGGAAGTCGTCGTTGCCGAGCTGGGTGTCGTACAGCTGCTCCATGCGCGAGCGGTAGCTACCGTCGCCACCGTCGTCGAAGAACGCGCCGACCGAGTTGTCGAGGCCCGGCGAGCCCGGGAGGGTCGCGGAGATCGACTGGTCACCGAAGTCGTTGAAGTCGTTGCCGTTCGAGCCGAGGCCGGGCTGGCCGAGGCCGGTCGAGTCGACGCCGATGTCCTCGAGGAAGCTGTCCTCGACGGTCATGAAGCGCGCTTGGATGTCGACCATGATGCCGGTGGCTTCGCGCAGGTCCTCGAGGAGCTCAGCGATCTGCTTCTGCACCTCGGGGGTCTGGTTGACGACCATCGTGCCGGTCTCGGTGATGCGGATCGAGTTCGCCACGTCGGCGTCCCAGGACTCCGGCGAGATGTTGTTGCGGATCAGGTCCTCGAGGAGGCCCGTCTCGATCACGTTCGCATCCCGCTCGGGAAGCTCGTCGTCCGGGGGCACGATGCCGCCCGAGGGCGCGACGTTGATGTCACGACCCGGGTAGTCCGGGATCGGCGTGATCAGGTCGTGCACCGAGTAGTTGATCAGCACTTGACCGCCGACCAGCTCTTCAATGGTCACGAACTTGACCATGCCGTCGGCGATGCGCCAGCGCAGGGAGTCCTTGGTCTCGGTGATGAGGTCGAGGACCTTGCGCACGCTGCGCTGCTGGGGGATGTTCAGGTTGACGGTCAGCTCTTCGGGGTCGAGGTCCTCCGCAGCGGTCGGGGACACGAAGAAGTTGACGCCGGTCAGCTGCTGCAGGTACGCGCGCACCTGATCGAGCTCGGTCTCGTCGAACTGGGGCTGAAGCAGCACTTCGTCGAGGCGCGCCAGGATGGCGTTGTGCTCGGCGTCGCCGCCCGCGGAGGTGTAGGCCGAGGACAGCGGCTGACGGATCGCGACTTCACGCCAACGGGCGTGGTCGAACACGAGCGACTGCGATTGCGGCACGTCCATCATCGACAGCTCGTCGAAGGTGAGTTGCCACTGCTCGCGGTACTGCTTGCGGATGCGCTCGTCGGTGGCCTGGTGGCGCAACTCGGCGGCGACGGCTTTGAGCTCCTGGGCCGTCGCGTTCTGTGCGTCCTCGGCGAGGATCAAGCGGCAGTAGTGCTCGGCGTCCTCGAAGTCGTCGCGCATGAACGCGGACTGCGCACTGCGGAACCAGTTCTCGAGCTTGTTCTCGCGACGCTCACGCTCGGCTTCGGCGATGCGACGCACCTGCTCGGCGGCGTCCTCGCGCGCTTGACGCTGGGCCGTGGCCACCGCTTCGTCCCGCGTGGTGATCGCCTGCTCGAGCTTGCCCGCGAGCAGCTCTTCCGTGAGCGAGCCTTGCTCGATCATCGGGTGCCAGCGGACGATGTTCAGGCCCTGGCGGTAGGAGTGGACGGCTTCGTCGTAGCGGCCTTCGCGGTACGCGTGGTCGCCTCCGACCTCGTACTGCTGCGCTTGAGCGCGCGCCACCTGACGACGGATCGTCTCCTTCTGCAGGCCGGCTCCCGCGGATTCCATCTCGAGGGAGAACTCGTCGCCCAGCAGAGCTTGGATGCGCAGCAGGCCCGCCGTGGCGTCCTGGTTCTGCGGATCGAGCTCGGCCGCTTGGCTGAACGTGACCAGAGCGCCGCGGAGGTCCGCGGACTCGATCTGCCCGGTGCCCATCGTGACGAGGTCACGGCTGAGCTCCTGGCCACGTTGACGGCGCACGCGGGCGCGGTCGAGCGCGTCCTGCGGGATGCCGCCGTCCTGGAAGGAAGCCAAGCTGGGCTGCGCCGAGCTACCGACTGCGGTCGACGGACCGGCAGGACCGGGCGTCGTTGCATTCGTCGCGTTGGCGGGAAGGGCGCCCTTGGAAGGGGCGCTCGGGCCTGCCGGACCAGGAGTCGACGCGTTGGCGTCGTGGTTCGAGGTCGATTGACAGGAGACGGCCGCCAGGAGCAACGGCAGAGTCAGAGTACGGAGCCGCATGGGAAATGGCTTCGAAAAGGGGGGTGGGGGAATCCGGACCGTGCGCGGGCGCGATCTCGAATGGAGCGTCGATGTCGGGGGAGTGCTTCCTTCGTGGCCACGCCCTCTGTTCGGGGGAACAGAAGAGGCTGTTCGGGAGAACAGAAAAGGCGAGAGCGCGAAGGAGCGTTCGATCCAGGCATCCGTTCGAAAGGCATCGAAGGAGTGCAGAATCCAAAGGACCTCACCCATCAAGTGGTGAACCCGCCATGGATCGCGCATTCCGAACCGAAGTCTTCGTCGGACCGATCTCGGGGGGAACCGAGTTCGGGATCGAAAGTGTGAATTCGTCGGGGAGTGAAAGAGCGGCTTCCCAGCGAGCGGACTCGGAACGGTCCCCCGTCGAGCGTGGGATTCCGTCGCACCCGTTCGAGGTCGTCCACGCGGGACGATCCGGAACACACGTCCCGGCGCGCGGGTCGTGGGTCGTCCGAGGGGCGACTCCGCGGGGGGGCGGAGCAGGCCGAGGGAAGACCAGGATGGTGGGAACCCCCGATCGACGAAGCACAGGTGCCAGGTCGCCAGGGAGCTTGCCGAAGAGCGAAGAAGGGTACCGGCGGCCCCAGGGGGGGTCAAGGAGACCCATCCGACCGGACGTTCTCGAGCGGGGCTCGGGAGGCTCGGATCGAGGGCCGCCCGGATTCCCTCCTTGGCGCGTTCGAGTCCCCATCGCTCGGGGGCGGACGGGGTACCGGGGCTCGACCGGTCGGTTACCGGCGCCGCGCGATCTCGAACGATGGGTGTGCGCGTCCTGATGGTCGTGCCCGAGGCCCGGGAGGGCCTTCCGCCAGCTCAGCGATCCCCCGGGAGCCTGTCGAAGGCCCTCTACCGGGGGTCCCCGTAGCACACCCAGGTACCCGCGTGCCCCCTTACGGCCGCCATTCATAGGAAGCCGCAAAGTGGTCCGTCCCCGTTCATGCTGCGATCCGGGCTCTTGAGTCGTGTCTCAGTTTGGGACACGCCGCTCGGCCTCGCGCCTGCCCATCCAGCTTGGGCGAGGACCCGATTCTGGCCGGCGTGTTCACCTCGATCCTTTCGATTCGGTGAGTTTCGAAAATGCCTTGGACGACCATCGACCATGGGTTCGGACCTTCGACCAGGCCTCGAACCAGAGTGACGACGGTCTCCCTATCAAGACTCTCGACTCGGCTGGAAACCGAAGGAACTGGGAGCAGCAGTGACGCGACGGCTCTCCCCGTGTGGGCGTGGAGCTTGTTCGAGGACGGACCCATCCAAGTAGGACCATGGGCCCGTCCGAGGAGGGGTCCGCCCAAGTGGGGTCCGGAGCTTGCTCGAGGATGGCTCGACCCCGATCGGGCTTGGAGCCTGTCCAAGAACGCAGCGGGTTCGGTGACGGGCACGGTACCCCCGGTTGCGACCGACTCGGAGTCGGGATGAAGGATGCGGGATTCCGCTGAACTCCTGGGTCGGCTCCTGAACTGGAGCCTGGGTCGGCGCCTGGGCGGGACGCCGGGCCTCTAGGGGATCCGGTGGTGGCTCGCCTGGGATTCGAGGCACGGCGGGAGACCGGAGCTACTTCGGGGAGCGCTGGCCCGGCGGCCCCAGGCCCAGTTCGGCCATGGCGCGCTGGATGTCCGCCCAACAGGCCCTCTTCTTGCTCGGATCTTCCAGGAGCAAGGCGGGGTCGTACGTGGCGATGACCTTGTATCCGCCCACCCTGTGGACCTGGCCGCGCAGGGACTCCAAGGGAGTGTTCGGTCGCCGCAGCAGATGACCGGCGGCCCGTTCTCCAAGGGGAACGACCACTCGAGCTCCCGAGAGTTCGATCTGTCGCTCGAGCCACGGGGAGCAGATGTGCGCTTCGGCGGCGGTGGGATCTCGATCCTCCGCGGGGCGACACTTGTGAACGTTGGTGATCATCACCTTCGAGCGGGGCAGGCCCATGCCCTTCTCGATGATGTCCGTCAGCAACTTTCCAGAACGCCCGAGGAACGGTTTGCCCTGCTCCTCTTCGAGGCTGCCCGGAGCCCAACCGACGAAGAGAACCCCCGCGCTTCCGTCCCCGTCCGCGAAGACGGTCCGCTGGCGATCCGCACAGAGCGTGCAGGCCGTGCAGCCTGCGACGTCAAGCCGCAACGCTTCCAGGTCGGAGGCCACCGCAGCTCGGGCCCGCACGATGGCCGCCCTCGCCCGAACGTCGTCCTTCTTGAACGGAACGCCTCGTTCCGGTGCGGAGGGCATGTCCGGGATCGAGCCCGAAATGTCCTTTCTCGACCTCGAATCACCTGTTTCAGGCGATCCGGTGGGGATGCGGGTTGTGGGCGGCGGGTTCGTGGCTGCCGAGCGTGCGCGTGATCCGGCCAAGGGTGCCGCACTCCTGGGGGACGCAGAGTCGTGGGAGCCCGGCTCGGGGGACGCGGGCTTCGCGGCACGATCTTTGGGAGAGCCGGCTCCCGAAGAATCCAAGGCTGGTGTCCCAGCCGCGGGCGGTGCAGCTGCTCGTGATGCGGCTGCGGGAGCTGCGGTTGTGCGAGTTGCGGTTGTGGGAGTTGCGGCGCGGCGTGCCTCGACCTCGGGCGCTCCTGCTGTGGCCGCTCCTCCAGCGGGCACCGCTTCGAGAGGCACTGCTTCGGGAGGCACTGCTTCGGGAGGCACTGCACCTTCGTGTGTCGCGGGGGCCGGAGCGGGACCGGGATTGCTTGGCGAGAGCGGCGTCCTGGGTGCGGTCTCGACGGCCTGGGTGGCCGGAGCAGCGGTCGGCGTCGCAGCGGGAGCTACCGCCGGAGCTACCGCGGCGGGCTGCGGGACGTAGTCCGCCGGCACTCGCGGAGCCGTACGGAATCCAAGGGCTGCACGTCGTCGCGCCAGACGGCGGATGCCGTGGGCGAGTTGCCCCAGTTCAACCCGTGCGTCGTCCATGGCCTGAGCCTAGCCGATCGGAGATCGATCCTGCGATGGCTCGCCCGTGGCATTCCTCGGACTCGCTCGAACCTCGGCCCTGCGGAAGGGTGCCGCCATTCACCAACAGACTCGGGGCCCACTTCCTTGTCCGTTCACGCCACCGGGGGTCGGGAGTTTGCAACAGAGTCCGGCAACCGCGACCCGCGCCAGAACTCAGCGACCGAGATCCGGCTACCGCGA
>JAJDEX010000384.1 GCA_029259575.1 Planctomycetota bacterium
AGGTCGTGATCCGACCAGGAAACGACTCGAATTCGATGCGAAGGGGTCTTGGTCCGATTCGAGTCCGGTCGACACCGGACAAGGCCGTGACTTACGAGGGCTTGGCGCACGGCCCCGATGAGCCAGGAGCACTCGTCCTTCTTCCCGATCAACCATGCACCGTGAGCGTTGATCTCGGCGACTACAGTATCGACCAGGTGTACCTGGCTTCGACGCGAAGAATCGACGAGGGCGATTGGTTCAACATCCCTGGGGAGCCAGACGGTGAGCGGTTGATTCCGCTTCCGCCTGAACCCTCGGTCGGACGCACGTGGACTCTGGTGACGCGCTCCGTCTCGAAGTTCTACCCACACAACCCTGGGAAAAGCGGCTCGAACCAGTCCAACTGGCTACGCGACATCACCGAAACGTCCGGCATCCAGTTCGTGCACTTCGAGGGCCCGGACCTGCAGCTCGACATCCGCCCGACGATGGGTCCTGGCGCGGCGTGGGGTGACGTGAACGGGGACGGCTGGCACGACCTCTACCTCGTGCAAGGTGGCGGTCGCGATGGCGTGACGTCGCCGAACCGGCTCTACAAGAACCTCGGCGAGGGCCAGTTCGAAGACAGCACCGAGGCCGCAGGCGTCGGCGACACGGGCGCCGGCATGGGCGCGCTCTTCTTCGACGCGAACGGGGACGGACACCTCGACCTGTACGTCGCGAACTACGGCCAGGACGTGCTCTACCAGGGCAAGGGCGACGGCACGTTCACCGACGTCACCGCATCCGCGGGCATCGACGCGGGCCTGTGGAGCGCGAGCGCGTCGGCCGCTGATGCGGACGGCGACGGCGATCTGGACCTCTACGTCACGCGCTACCTGGACTTCGATCTGGACAAGATGCCGCCGGCCGAGGCGTTGGGGGGCTACGAGCGCGACGATCCTCCGGCGATGCTGCCCTTCGCGTTCCCCGGTCAACCGAACCTGTTCCTGCGCAATGAAAGCACAGCGGACGGCATCCGCTTCGTCGACGCGACCGAAGAACTCGGACTCGCCAACGCGGCGGGCCTGGGCATGCAATCGGTCTGGTGGGACTACGACGCCGATGGTGACCAGGACCTGTACGTCGCGAACGACGTGTCCATCAACGTGATGTTCCGCAACAACGGCGACGGCACGTTCGAGGACGTCACGTTCGGCGTCGGCCTGGACGATCCGCGCGGCGGCATGGGGTTGGCACTGGGCGACATCGAGGGTGACGGCGACGAGGACCTCTTCCTGACGAACTGGGAGCTCGACACGAACGCGCTGTACGTCAACCGCCACAAGAAGGCGTACGGGACCAGCACGCGCCGCTCGAAGTTCCGCGACGGGACGCTGCACGCCGGACTCGCTGCGCCGTCGATCGGTTCGACGTCCTGGGGCGCCGTGCTGTTCGACATGGAGGCCGACGGCGACCTGGACCTCTTCGTAGCGAACGGCTACACCAGCCCCGACTACGCGACGACGGGCATCTGCGTCGGCCAACCCAATCAGCTATTCCTCGGCGATGGCGAGGGCCGGTTCAACGATGGACACGACCTCGCCGCGCCGGCGCTCGACATCGCGCTCGCCTCACGCGGCGCGGTCGGCTGCGATTGGGACCGTGACGGGGACATCGACCTGCTCGTCACGTCGAACAACGGACGCGTCCAGTTGCTCGAGAATCGCGCGCCTCAAGAAGGGCACTGGATCAGTTTCCTGCTCGATGGAGCGGCGCCCAATCCGTTCGCTGTCGGCGCAGTCGTCACGATCGAACATGGTGGCCGCACGCTCCGTCGCACGTTGCGCGCGGGCGAGGGCTACCTGACCTCGGCCGCACCCGAACTGCACTTCGGGCTCGGTCCCATGGACGGCCCGATCACCGCCAAAGTCACCTGGCCGTCGGGAGCCACGACCGTGCACGCAGGCCTCGAACCGGGCGATCGTCACCGCTTGTCGATCCACTGAGTCATCCAGCTGAACCGGTGAGCGCCGAACCTCACTCCGGGTACGGGGGCATCCCCGGATCCAGATCGACGTGGATCGCATCCGCGATGCGGTTGATGTAGTTGAAGTAGCTGATGACCTGGATCGCGTTGTGGATCGCAGCGTCGTCCAATCCTTGGTCGCGCAGGCGATCGATGTCGACCTGGGTCATCTTGGCCGGCGTCATCGTCAACTTCTCGGCGTACTCGCACAGCGCCTGATCGACCGTCGAGAGGCCGGCCTCGCTCCAGTCCATGGCCACCACATCGGCCACGGCCTCGTCGCCACCTTCCTTCGAGATCTCAGCACGGAGATCTCCAGCATGGCTGATGGTTCAGTAGTGGCAGTCGTTCACGCGCGACACGACCGTCGCGAGCATCTCGCACTGGCGCCGCGAGAGGCTGCCGTCGCGGAACATGATCGAGCCGTACATCGCCATCGACGCGTCGAGCGTGCCGGGATGCTGGCTCATCGAACGCACGATGCCGGCCACGTAGCCGGCGCGCTGGATCGCGGCGTCGTAGGACGTCTTCAGGCGACCGCTGGCCTCCTCGGGAGTGAGCGTCTTGATCCAGGTCATGGGGCCTCCGTCGGCTCAACGCCGGGGCATGTGTCGAATCCAGGCGTCGAGGGCCTGGGCGTGATGGCGCTTGCGTCGGGACAACCGCTCGCACATGCGAGCGTGCTCCGTGTCCCCGGCCTGCACCAGGTAGTTCGCGTACAAGCGGTACCAGCGGGACAGGGTGTCCGCGCCGTTGTGAACGATGCGCAGCACCGGCCGCGCCCCCACGATCGGAGCCATCCACGTCAGCGCTCGCGCCAACGCGCGCCGACGAAAGCTGGTGCGACGGGGCTTGCCACCGAGCTCGCGGATCAACTGCTGCACCTCGCTGACGTTGCGGACGCCTTCTTCGTTGATGCGTTGCAGCAACTCGGCCAACTGGTCGTCCTTCACGCGCGCTTGCAGGTGGTGGCAGACGGAGCGCGCGCCGATCTCGGACAGAAGCGCCAGGCCCATCTCGCGCCGCAACGTGCGATAGCCGACCTGGGGCCGCGGGTACGCAGCCTCGTTCCCCGCCTGCACTTCGTCCGAGTCCGTCACGGTCGATTCGATCAACCGGCCGACGCCGTCAGGACGTCCGCAGGTGCGGACCGGAAAACGGCCTCGATCGCGCGTTGCTCGCGCGGTGAGTTCGATGTGGGATAGTAGTCGCGCAGGATGGCCTTCACGGGTGTGCTCGGGTTCGAGCAGAGCGTCTTCACGGCGGCGAGCCGCAAACGCGGATCGTGGTGTTGCAGCATCTGTCCGAGTGTCGTGCGGACCGACTCGTCGCCGACAGGAGCTCCCGCCAACGCCCTGACCGCCGACTCGCGTTGAACCGAAGGCGTGTCCTCGGAGGCGATCCAACGGTTCAAGGTCGCCAGCGCAGCGGCGTTGCCGACAGCCGCCCACGCACGTGCGGCGGATGCACCCATGTCGCCGTGGATCGAGTCACCCGGCATGCGATCGCCCAGATCGGTCAGCCACGCCTCGGTGGCCGCGGGATGCGTACGCGCCGACAGGATCAGAGCCTGGCCCGCGGAGGACCGGCTGATATCCTGGCGCTCGAACACCTGGCGCGCCAGGTTGTGCAGGCCGGGATCCGCACCGAACACTTCGAGCCCCTGGAGAATCGCGTTCAACGCGACGGGGTCCGTTTCGGTGCGCGCCATCGACTCGAGCAACGCTCGCGCTTCGGAGCGTCCCAGGGAGGCCAGTTGCGTCGCAGCGGAGGCACGCACGACCGCAACCTCGTCGGTGCGCAGGCTCGTGGCCAGGCGCGTCAAGATTCGGGCACGGTCCTCCTCGCTGACGCTCGGCAACATCTCGGTCAGTCCAGCCAGCGCATCGCGTCGGCCGTTCACGTTGCCCGTCTCGGACAAGCGCAGCCACTCGGCCAACGACTTGGACACAGCGCGAGTTCCCAGCAGCCAGCCGTTCTTGTCGAATCGCACCGACAAGGGACGCGTCGTCGCGGGCAGCTCGATCTGTTGACGGCGCTGACGCAAGTCGACGCGGTGCACCTCGACGCCGGACTCGTGCTGCACCTCGACCTCGGCGATCGCGTGGAAGACCGCGGGCACGCCGCCCTCGGTGGACTGCACCTGGTTGACGGTCAGCAGGACGCGTCCGCGCGCGGTGTCGTAGCGCCAGCGCACCTCGAACTCGGGCACGCCCGGCTGGGTGAACCACTGGTCGAAGAACCTGGCGAGGTCCTGGCCCGTGGCACGTTCGAACGCCGCCTGCAGATCGCCGGTCCGCACAGCGCGGTTCTCGTTCGACCCCAGGTACTCGCGCACACCGCAGCGGAAGTCCTCGTCACCCACGTGGCCACGCAGCATGTGCAAGCGTGCCGCACCGCCCTGGTACACGTGTCCCGAGAAGAACAGGTCGATCGGATCGATGTACTCGCCGTGGACCATCGCGCGACTCTGCGCACGTTCGCCCGCGATCGCACGCTCTTGGATCGATCGCATCCCGACGAGAAAGGCGTCCTCACCGTGCGTCTCCTCGACGTACATCTGCGTCAGGTACGTGGCGAAACCCTCGTTCAGCCAGATCTCGGGCCACTCGGCGCACGTCACGAGATCGCCGAACCACTGGTGCGCGGCTTCGTGGGCGATCAGACCCTCGGGTCCGTGGTCGTCCAGGCACCCGCGCGGGTCGTCCAGCGCCTGCACCGTGATGGTCGTCGCCGAGATGTTCTCCATGCCGCCGAACGGGAACGCTTCGACGCAGGCGGTCGCGTACTTGGCGTACGGATAGCGGCGTCCGGTCAGACGCGACAGAAAGTCGAGCGTCGCGGGCGTCGGATCCAAACTGGCCAGCGTGTCGATGTAGGCCGACGGCGCGAGATAGGTGACCGGCGTGCCGTCCCATTCGGTGCCCGTTTCGACCAACTCGCCCGCGACCAACGTCATCAAGTAGGTCGGGTGCGGATCGCGCATGACCCAGTGTTCGTGGCGCTGCGCTCCGTCCACCTCGCTCGACCATTTCGTTCCGGCCGCGACGGAGGTCCAGTTCTTCGGCATCGTCACGTGGATCTCGCTGGTCGCGCGATCGCTTGGATGATCGAGGCAGGGGAACCACCAGCGCGCGTCCTCGCACTCGCCTTGGGTCCAGACGTGCGTGGGTGTTGCACCGCCCGCGAACCAGAGGCCGCGTCGGGGCTGGCCGCCGTAGTCGATGTGGATCGTCTCGGGGTGCTCCGGGTCGAGCGGTTTCGGAAACCGGATGGTGAGCGCGTGCCCCACGTGCGTGAACGTGAGCGACTCCTCGCCGCGACGGACAGCCGTGACCTCGAGCCCAGCGAGGTCGAGCTCGAGCTGGGTCCGTCCGGGCTCGAGGACGTGCAGGCGCAAGCTCGCCGTGCCCTCGATGCGTCGCTGCGCCGGATCGATGGAGAGTTCCAACGCGTAGTGGTCGACGTCGAACGTGAACTCGCGGTCCACGTGCTGCTTCGAGGTGCGCAGGCCCTCGGGCGGCGTGTCCTCCGTGATCACCGGCGTGCTGCCACACGACGGCAGTACGGAAGCCAGGATCAGAACCAGGAACGGGAACGCGAACGGAGACGGAGTGCGTACGGTCGAATGCATGGTCGAATGCGGCCTGGTGGTTCTCGGATTCACGAGTTGCTGCGGGGCCGCGGCGCATTCTAGTCGAACACCCCACCGATCCACGGCACGTCCTGCCGTTCCCTCGCGCTGCGGATAGGATGCCCCTGTGGATTTCCTGCTGGAGTGCATCGGCTTCCTGCCCGAGGACGACCCCGAGAGCCTCGCTGAGCTGGCGTTGCGCGAGGGGGAAGCGGCGCCATGGCGCGGGGACCCGGATCGACATCGGCGCCTCGACCTCGGTGGTGGGCTCGAACTGCGCGCCGACCGCGAGGAGGGCCAGGACTTCTGGACCGTCCTGCCCCACTATCAGGTGCCGCATCGCTTGCGCGTCGCCGTCGAGCAGTTGCAGCTCGTGCCCGACTCTCCGTTCGACGCGCTACTGACGGGGTGGGCGTGTCCGCCGCCGCCCGTAGAGGTCACGGATGCGCCCGGCGCCTACCGTCTGACCACGTGGCTCAGCGACGCGCGACGTTTGCCGCGCAGCTTGCCCGCGGGTCACGTACTGGCCGTCAGCGTCGCCGGCTTCGCGCTCGATGTGACCTATGTCGGCCCCAACGACGGCGTGCGGGACCAGGCGATCCTGGAACGCGAGCGGGGAGCCTTCGTCGCACCTCTCGGCGCTGGCGACGCGCCCGGCGGATGTTGCGACGTGTCGCTACGCATCCGCGAGATCCGCCACGTGCGCAACCGCGTCACGGGACGCGCGGTCGACGTGCTCGTGTGCGATGCACCGGATCGGCCGTTGACGTTGTTCACCAGCCCGTTCCAGCTCGAGCAGGACGGCTTCCAGGCCCCGCGCCCGGGTTGGCGCATCGAGGGCACGTTCCTGTTCACGGGTCACGTGAGCGGCGGGCTGCGCGGGCCGCGGCGCGAGGCCGGGCGCGCGTTCGGCTAGGCCGAATTCAACCGTCCGACGCTTCGGACTCGGACTGCTCCTGAGCGATACCGGCCGCGACGGCCTTGGCTTGATCGCTGGTGACACCTCGATAGGTCGTCAGGATCACCGTCTCGCCGTTCCGTTCGACCAGGTGACCGTTGCCCTCGCCGAGCGCGTCGTTCAACGCAGACCCGTTCTCGACGACGTTGTCGTGGAACTCCTCGGCGTCGTCCTCGGTGTCCCAACGCGTCACGAGGTGCAGCACATGCCCTTCGCCGAGGGACACGAGCGCCCAGCGATCGCCGCCCCAGCCCTCCGCCGCACGGTTCGTGTAACGCACGCCCAGCATCGCGATCTCGTTCTTCGGCGCGCCGCGCTTCTTCAACGGCGTGGTCAGGATCGCCAGGCCGAGCTCCCCGAACGTGTCCGTGTGCAAGATCTCGGCGCCCTCGGGCAGGTCGTGTTCGATCAACTCGAATTCGATCGGGTCGTCGCGCTCGTCCTCGTCCCAGTACTTCTTGGGGTGCAGGATCTGCTCGCTCGAGAGCGGCGGGTTCGCGTAAACGTGATCGAGCGCAGCGTTCTGCTCCATCCCGCTGCTCCTCAGGAACATCATCCCGCGCAAGTACGACGCGAGCAGGGGCTTCCACAACACGTCCGGCGTCTTCGCGAGCGCCTCGGTCCCCATCGACGACTGGGACTCCGCCACGGCGGCCATGTCGAGCGTCGCCATGTTGGCGACCATCCACTGGGACATCAGGACCATCGCGCTCCCCTCGGCCACCGCATGCAGCGCCAGTCGCGCATCGCTGTTGGCCAGGCGACCCTGGTCGAGGTCGTCGAGGCTGTGGTACTGGTCGTCGATCGCATGCACGAGTTCGTGCGCCATCACGACGCGCACCAGGTCGTCGCCCAGGCCTTCCATGACGTAGAACGTGTCGGTCGGCGGGTCGTAGAAACCGCCGACTTGTTCCTCGAGCAACTCGATCGTCAACGCGGTGAGGTCCGCGTCCTCGTCGAGCAGGCCGAGCATCTTCTGCATGCGCTCGTGGTGGGCCTGCAGCTCGGCCTCCTTGGCCATCACGCCCTTGACGTAGTCGACCAACCCCTCGGTCGAGATCGCATCGACGGTGACGGCGTGCTGGA
>JAJDEX010000385.1 GCA_029259575.1 Planctomycetota bacterium
GCTCGTTCACTCGAAGACGACCCGGTCGTGGCGCGATTCCGAGTGGACTCCCGACTTGCCGATGGCGCGTACGCGAAGCGGAACGTCGTAACCACGGTTCTTGCGACGGCGAAGCTTGTCGACGTGCAGCGGGATCCGGAGCACGGCACGGCGTCCATTCTGCTCGAAACGCGTCCAGCTGCGGACCTTGTCCAACGGTTGGAGCTTGCCCCCGATCTCGACGTGGAAGCCGACCACACCTTCCGAATCGTTCGAGCTGAACTCGACGTGGCGAGTGTTCAACCGCGTTCGCAGGGATCCGCCGTCGGCCCAGGTCGAGTAGATGGTCGGCATCGACGCGAACACCGGAACGGGGACGGGGTGCCCGGCACCCGCTGTGCGTACGCGCATAGGATCGAGGAGCACGGAGGCGATGCTCTCGAGCGGTCGCACCAGGCCGTCGACCAAGGCGTTGCCCTCGAGCAGGACCTGGCGGTCGGCCTCGAAGTGTCCACCACGCGTGACGACCGCCGACCGACCTCCGGCGAAGGCGAAGCGTGCGAACCGCAGGTCCATCGAGCCCGCGTCCAGCACGTAGGTTCCGATGCGGTCGATGCCGACGAAGACCTCCGGGTGACGCGTCCAGCGGAACGAACCCGCGGGCGTGGAATTCAGCTGGGCACCGTCCCGAGTCCGCAAGATGGAGCCCGGCCTTCCGGGACCCGGTGCGTCGATGAACGCGTGTTGTCCGCTCGCTGTGAAGCGCGTGAGGCCCACCGGGAACTCGATCTGAATGGGACGCCAGAGGCCTCGGCCATGGTCTTCACTGCGCAAGAATCGTCCGCCCTCGTGGGGTCGTTCGACCAGAAGCTGGCGTCCACCGGGCAGGAACAGCAGCGGGACGTTCGGTCGTTGGCCGTGACCGGGAGCGTTGGGATCGCCCAGGATCGTCTCGTTGCGCGTGATGTGCTGGACCTGGTCCCACGGATCCTCGACGGCGAGGAGACGTTCACCCCACGAGATCGCGGCGCCGAATCCCGAACCCGTCCGATAGTCCCGGTGGACGAGCTCGCTTCCCGTGCGCGGGTCCCAGATCTGCACGCACATGGACTTCGTGACGGTGACGAGCGCGAGCGAGTCCGGACTCCAGGAGGCTTGTTGCAGAGCGCCACCTCGGAGTTTCACGACATGGCCTGCACGCTGATCCGCTCGATCGAGCGGTTGGAAGCGCATGGTGAACGCGTCGGTCGCGACGGCGATCCAGTTCCCGTCGGGGGAGATCCGGCCACCGGGCCAGGAGGCGCTGCCCGCACGGCGATCGAGCTCGTTGGTTCCCAGCAGGACCTCCACGTTGCGGCGACCACTGCGCGCACGGATGAGGCGCAGGCTGTCCCCCGGAAGATCCCGGGCGATCGTCGGTATGCGCGACGTGATGTGGACGTTGGGATCGAGCTGGCCGTTCTCCAGTCGGACGGCCGTCACACCCATGGCGTCGCGTACGACGTAGTGCTCTTGTCCGGGAAGCGGCGCGGCGGCGATCGGCGGCAGGAGGTGAATGTGCTGGGCCATGGGCCGCGTGATGCGCAGCTTGACGGGCGTCAGCTTCGGTCCCGGTCGCACCGGTCGCGTGCCCGACCACGCGATCGTCCTTGCACCCAAGGACTGGGCGCGCGAGCCTGCGGTCGAACCCAGGGTCGCGGAGACCTCATGGTTGAACGGCTGCCCGGGGAAGGACTGCGAATCCACCCGATCGCGCGTGACCACGTCCACGAACTGGTCGACCCCGTGCGCGCGCTCCAGGTGCAGCACGCGCCCGGTGCGGTCGAAGGCCGCCGTCCACTCCCCCGCCGGTTCGTGCAGCGGGAACGAGCTGGACGGCTTGTCGGAGTCCCGCACGACCCAGCCTGCACTCAGGGTTCGCACGACCTCGCGGTCCCCGTTGGGCGATTCAGCGGCCAGTTCGAGCGCGGCGTCCTGGGGGACGTTCACGTGTTGTCCGTCCTGCATGCGCAGGGCGACGGCGTGGAGTCGCCCACCGGACTCCATGCTCCAGTCCCGCGTCGGTTCCAGCACGATGACCATCCCGTTGCGCAGCAGATGCGGCTGGTAGGACGCCCCTTCCAACCTGCGGGTCCAGGCCTCGCGGTTGCGTGAACGGTCCCAGCAGCTGACGCCCTCGTCGTTCATCTGAATGAGCCAGCGACCCGTGTCGTCGATCCACGCGCGTTGCATGGACTCCTTCTGCAAGTAGCGCGCGGTGCGGGTTCGTCGATCCCAGATGCTCTGCCCGGTGACGCGCGAGGAAGCTGTGCGTGGTACGCCCGCACCATCGATGCGCAGGTGGAAGCCCAGGTCCCCCGAGTAGCCCGGCGTGATGCGTCGTCGCGTTTCGACCGCAGAGGGGCGGCGCCGGCATTGGTTCGCCGCGCGGCGCATGCGCTCCGGGTCGTCGTTGCGCAGAGCCGCGAGGTTCGGGTCGTGCTCGAGAACGGTGGGGGCGTCGTAGCCCCAGTCGACCGCGCGATCGAGCCAACGCCAGGCGGCCTCCATGCGACCGCTCTCGGTCGACAAGCTCGCCAGGTGTACCGCGATGGTCGCGTTGCCGGGCGAGAGCTCGAGAGCGGCCAGGTAGTTCAGCGCGGAGGCTTCCAAGTTCCCATCGCGAGCTGCATCCCAGGCCGTCAGGAAGTATTCGGCATAGGTCGCCGGCGGCAGGTCGACGGTGGGGATGTCGTTGGACGTGTCCGGCGCGTGCGAACAAGTCGCGAGCGCCACGAAGAGGGGAGCGAGGAGGAAGGACATGGGCGGCTGAACCCGGAGCCCTCGCGCGGGTTCCGGGGCACGCGCATCGGTCGACTCGCCCGCGAGCCCTCGGGGACTTCGATCCGGGGCTCGCCCGTACCTGCGATCGACCCGGACACCGATCGGGACGCGAGCGCGCGCTTCGAAACTTCGAGCCACAGGTCGGGTTCACGTCGTCGTCCTTTCGGTCCGTGCGAGCGTCCAGCTGCTGGCCCAACTCGGGCTCCACTCCGGCTCAATACGGATTCCATTCCGGCCCAACTCGGGCTCGACCCGTGGCCAGCGACCCCGTGCGAGAGCGGAACGGCTCATTCCTGGAGGAAGTGGTCCGGAAGTCGCGGTTCCGAGCTGTCTCCGATTGCCCATCCCCCCGTTCGCGATAGCCTATGTGGCTCGCGTCCCCAGGGCCGTCCCTGCAAGGCGGCCGCGCGGAACCCTCCACCAGCCATGTCCCTCCAGGAACCCCTGCGATTCCGCCCCATCCTGATCGAGAAGGTGTGGGGCGGTGATCATCTTGCAGCCCACGTCGAGGGCGGGCTCCCCGAGGGGGCGCGCATCGGCGAGGTCTGGAGCCTCGTCGATCGACTCGATGGTGGTTCCGAGGTCGAGGGCGGCACGTTCGACGGTCGCAGTCTGCGCGGCTTGATGCTGTCCGAGCGCGAAGCGTTGCTGGGTCGTACGCCGGCGGGCCCGGACGATACGTTTCCGCTGCTGATCAAGTTGCTCGACGCGCACCTGCCGCTCTCGGTCCAGGTGCACCCCGACCGCAAGGCGGCCGAGTTGTTGGGTGGCGATGCGACCGCCAAGGACGAGTGCTGGTACGTGCTCTCGGCGGACGAGGACTGCGGTTTCCTGCTGGGACTGCGAGAGGGCGTCGATCCGACGACCTTCGCGCAGAACGCCGGGACTCCTGCGGTCGTCGATCTGTTGCAGAGCTTCACCGCACGCCCCGGACAGTTCGTCTTCGTGCCTGCGGGCACGGTGCATTCGATCGGTTCCGGCGTGCGCTTGGTCGAGGTCCAGGAGAACTCCGACACGACGCTGCGTCTGTACGACTGGGATCGACCCGGCCTCGACGGAGAACAGCGCGAGTGTCAACCCGAACTGGCCCTATCGGCGATCCACTACGAGCGTCGCTCGAAGGGTCCCCAGATGCCCGTTCTCCAAGGGGAGGAGGGGCCGAACCGCCATGCGGATCTGCTGACCACACCGACGTTCACCGTCGAACTGCTCGAGGTGCACGAGGCGGAGTCGTACGACACCGACGGGCGCCCCTGGATCCACGTCGTGCTCTCCGGGCAAGGCACACTACGCCGCAAGGAAGGCGACGGCGCCTGGACCCTCGGAAAGGGTGAGACCTGGCTCTTGCCCGCCGATCTAGGTGCCTATCGCATCGACGACCTGGACGGAGAACTTCGACTCTTGCGCGTTTCGGTGCGCGAGGAGACCCCAGCATGAGCCCCCGCAGAGGTGGAGGCGGCGCGCGGCGCCGTTCTTCGAACAAGGTCAACGCCAGCGACAAGCGCAAGCTGCCGCGCGACAAGAAGGCCTATCCCGCACACACCTCGTCGGCCCGTCTCGAGAAGATGGACGACGACACGGTGCGTTTGAACAAGTACCTGGCCGATCATGGCGTCGCTTCCCGTCGCGCGTGCGACGAGTTGATCGCCAAGGGCAAGGTGATGGTGGACGACCAACCTGTCACCCAGCTCGGCACGCGCATCGATCCGCGCGTGCAGCGCGTCGAGATCGATGGCGTGATCCTGAAGCCCGAAGGTGGGCAGCGTCGCTACTACTTGCTGAACAAGCCGTCCGGTGTGGTGTGTACCAACGAGGAGCGCGAGATGCGCCCGCGGGCCATCGACCTGATCCACGATCGGAACAAGGGCCGCATCTACACCGTCGGTCGCCTCGACGAGGACAGCAAGGGCTTGATCATCCTGACCAACGACGGTGAGTTCGCCCAGCGCATCGCGCATCCGCGACACGGCGTGATCAAGACGTATCGCGTCCGCGTGCAGGGCAACATCCCCGACGAGTCGGTGCAGAA
>JAJDEX010000386.1 GCA_029259575.1 Planctomycetota bacterium
TGGCTCATCCGAACTCGCAGTCTGACGTCAGCGGCGTCACGCACGACCTCCGCATCCCAAGCACCCCCGAACTTGATTGGGGCAGCCTTCCCGCATGACGCCCCCAAGTCCTCGATTCAGAACCAAGAACCACAACACCAACCACCTTGCGGCAACCCACTCAGCGACAACACACCTTGCGGCGACCCACCAACAAACGCAAACACCCCCGCCGTTCCAAGAACAACGAGGGCGCAGCCACCAACCGAACAGACCTACCTACGCAAGCTTCTCGACATCCCCAAGAGCAACCCAGCCCTTGACGCCGGTCGCCGGGAAGCGAATGTCCTTATGCTTCACATCAACCCCATACGTAGCGGTCTCCTTCTTCCAATGCTCCGGATCCCCACCTGACGCAGGATCGAACACATCCGCGTCATGCATCAGAACCTCGAAGCCATTCGATTCATCGAACCGACCGATATAGATCTTCCCGTCCTCGCACTCGACCACGAGGTTGATCCCGTGCTGCGCCGTCATGATGTTGTCGTTCATAGCGCGAACATTCTAACGCGCATCCCGACCCACAGGGACTCGATCCCAGCATCCAGGACGACCGAATCGAACGGCGTCGCTATCCTGACCCCATGCCCATCACCCGCGACGAAGCCTGGACGCAACTCTGCGCTTGGACCGAAACCGAGACCCTCCGCCGCCACGCCCGCGCGGTCGAGCTCGCTCTCCGCGCCGCCGCCCACCAGTACGGCGCGGGCGAACCCGACGTCGAAGCCTGGGGCATCGCCGGCATGCTGCACGACGCGGACTACGAAGCCTGGCCGGACGAGCACCCGAACCGCATCGTGACCTGGCTGCGCGAGCGCGACGAGGACGCCATCGCCCACGCCATCAGCGCGCACTACACGAAGTGGGGCGTCACCTACGACACCCCCCTCGACAAGGCCCTGCTCGCCTGCGACGAACTCACCGGCTTCATCGGCGCGTGTTGCCTCGTGCGACCCGAAGGCATCGCGACGCTGACCCCGAAGAGCGTCAAGAAGAAGCTCAAGGACAAACACTTCGCGGCCAAGGTCGAACGTGACGAAGTCCAAGCCGGCGTCGACCTCCTGGGCGTCGACCTGGGCGAACACATCACGTTCCTCATCGAAGCGTTGAAGCCGCACGCCGCGGAACTCGGCATTCAAGGACAAGGAGCATCAGCATGAGCAGTCTTCCCGAACGTTGCACGCCGTGTCGCCAGGGTGATCCGCCGCTCGACGCCGACGCGATCGCCGAGTACCTGGAACAGACTCCGCAGTGGAAGGTCGACGGCAACCAGATCGTGCGCGAGTGGACGTTCCCCGACTTCCGCGCCGCGCTCAAAGCGGCGAACCAGGTCGGCATGATCGCCGACGAGCAGGACCACCATCCCGACATCCGCGTCCATTCGTGGAACCACCTCGAGCTGCGCTGTTGGACGCACACCGTCGGCGGCCTGTCCTTGAACGACTTCGTCCTGGCCCGCCAGATCGACCGTAGGCTCGACGCATGAAGCGCACCGTCCTCATCGCCGTCACTTCCGCCGCGCTGGCCGTCGCGGCCCGGCAGGACGAAGTCGCTCCCACGGAGCCGCAGTGGTGGAAGGGCAACACGCACACGCACACCTTGTGGAGCGACGGCCTCAGTGCGCCTGAACTGGTCGTCGATTGGTATCGCGCGCACGACTACGACTTCCTCGTGCTCAGCGACCACAACCACATGCAGACGGAGGAACGCTGGTTCACCGTCGGCGATGACCGCCTGCAACCCGAGCACGTCGACGAACTGAAGTCGAACTTCGGGGACCGCGCCGTCGAGCTGCGCGATTGGAACGGACATCCACAGATGCGCCTGCAGACGTTGACCGAGCTGCAGCTGCGTTTCGCGAGGCCGGGTGAGTTCCTGCTGATCCCTGGCGAGGAGATCACCTGCAACTATCGACGCAAGACCGAGTCCGGCTTCCACGATCACCCGATCCACGTCAACGCGATCAACCTCGCGACCACGATTCCTCCGCGCGGCGGTGACTCACCAGCCGACCTGATGAACGCCATCGTGCGTGACGTCAACGAGCACGCATCCACGCACCAGCGCTCGGTCCTCAGTCACGTGAACCACCCGATCGAGAACGCAGCGCTCTCGGCCCAGGACATCGCCAGCCTCACCGGCGACCGCTTCTTCGAGATCCACAACGGCTTGCGTTCGTGTCCCTCGCAGGCGGAGGGCGACGACCCGTCCATCGAGGACTGGTGGGACGAGGCCAACACGATCCGCTGCGAGGAACCCGCTCGCCCGCTCCTGTACGGCATCGCGTCGGACGACGCCCATCGCATCGACGGCGAACCCGAGGTCCAGGCCGGGCGCGCTTGGATCGTCGTGCGTTCGCCCAGCTTGGATGCCGCGTCGCTGATCGAAGCGATGCGCAAGGGCGACTACTACGCGTCGACCGGCGTGGACCTGGAGGACATCCAGGTCACGCGCGAGGCCTACACCGTCGACGTTCAGGAACGTGAAGGCGTGAAGCATCGCGTGAAGTTCTTCGGGCTGCGCCAGGGCGAGACCGAGGTTCAGATCCTGATGGAGGGCGCCCGCGATCCGGCGGTCTACACCTGGCGCGGCGACGAGGTCTGGGTGCGAGCCAAGGTCATCACCGATCGCCCGCACCTGAATCCGCAACACGCGGACGAGGTCGAGCGCGCCTGGACCCAGCCGTTCCGTCGGCCGGCCGCATCCACGGATGGATCCGAGGAACCTGGCTCGGCCATGCCGGTTGAAGGTTCCGATGGTGACTGAACCCCGTCCCCAAGGTCGACCCCGAACCGAATCCAGCAGCCGACGCCGAACGTGGTTTCGACGGTTGGCGATCACCGGAGGCGTCTCGGTGCTCCTGGTCCTGCTCACCGCCTGGTTGCTGGTCGGCTATCTGACCGCGCCCCGTCACCACGACGTGGGCCCGCCGCCGCGCAACATGCCGGTCCAGGACGTCGCCTTCGAATCGGACTCCGGTTCTCGCATTCACGGCTGGTACGTCACGCGCACCGAGAACGCGCCCGCGATCCTGCTCGTCCACGGTTTGCACGGCGATCGGACGTGGATGATGACCCGCGCGGGCATCCTGCTGAACGCGGGGTACGCGATTCTCGCGATCGACCTCTCGGCACACGGGGAGAGTGAAGGCGAGGGCATCACCTTCGGCTGGCGCGAGCATCACGACGTGACTGCGGCCGTGCGCTTCCTGCGCGAGATCAAGGGGCACGAGCGCGTCGGCGCGATCGGGGAGTCCCTCGGCGGCGCATCGATCGTGATGGGGGATCGGTCCCAACGTCTGGATGCCGTCGTTCTCGAAATGGTGTTCCGCGATCTCGACAGCGCCGTTCACGATCGTGTGGCGCGCTGGTTGGGTTCCTGGGGAGCTTCAATCATCGCGCCGTTGCTGACCGTGCAGGGGCCTCGCCGCATGGGCTTCGCAGCTGACGACCTGCGGCCGATCGAGCGCATCGGCGACCTGGACGCACCCGTGTTCGTGATGGGTGGCGACCGCGACGCGCACACGCCGACCGAGGACACGCGCGCCTTGTACGAGGCCGCGCGCGGTCCGAAGGAGCTCTGGCTGATACCGGGCGCCATTCACTCCAACTTGCAAGCGCAGGCCCGCGACGCCTATGCGGAACGCGTTCTCGCGTTCTTCGCCGAGCACCTCTAGTGCCCTGGGTCTGACACTCGCGAGCAGTACATGCCTATGGGGCGATTCCGTTGGGCCGAGTACGCCTACCGCGTCAATCACCATCCTCCCGCTAACGCACGACTCGGGCCTCAGTGAAGCTGCGAGCCCGAGTCATTCGTTAGCGGGAGGAAAGTGACTGACGCGGCAGTCCCGGCAGGCGGAATGGGATCCGAACCCTGCGTCAGCGAGCCGAAATGTCGGCCGATTCGCCCGCGCGCATGACACTCAACTTGAGGTCGCGTACGGACTGCAGCTCGCCCGGTTCGGCAACCGTGACGTCAGCGCCTTTCGGGTTGAAGATCCAGGCGTGGCCGGTGATCACGCGCAAGTCTTCGGTGACGACGATCGAGGCTCCGGGGCCGAGGCCGACCGCCGTGATGCGCGGACGATCGAGCAGAACGGTCATCAGGTGCTCGAGCGCTCCCGCCGTACCGAACGAGGCCTCCACGACCGCGTTCGACCACAGCGCCATGCCCCGTCCGCGCCGGGATGCACCGCGAACGAGCGGCGCCGGGTCCGGCGCATCACCCAGGTAGATCACGCACATCACTTCGGCGAAGCGGCCCGCTCCACCGACGACGGCGCCAGCATCGCGGCGTGCCGCGATCGACGGAACCAGGTCCGCTCGCCAGAGCTTGAAGTAGGCGTCGGGGTCCTCGGTATCCGACAACCAGATCAGGTCGGCGCGCGCGATGTGTTCCTTGGCCAGCTCCGGCGTGTCCGGATCGATCGGCAACAGGTCGATGACGCCCAGTTCGTTCCAGGCGCGCATGGCGTCCGCATCGATGACCTCTTCGGCCGTGCGGTTGATCGCGACGACCGGTCCTTGCTTGCCGGTCATGGCAAGGGCTTCGATCAAGGCCTCAGCCGGAATGGCGCCATCGGCGACCAGGATCAGAGCACCTGTGGGGTCCGGCTCGGGGTCCGGAGGTGCATCTTGAAGGGCGGAAAGGCCCGTCTGCGGGCTCGAATCGCGCCATTGGGGAGCGAACCATGCACCCCAGGCGAGGAGCGCGAGCACAGGGCACGCGAACAGAGATCGTTGGATCGACATGAAGATGGCCTCGGGAACTCGTTCGAACCGGTCGACCGTCGAACGATCAGGGCGCGAACAGCAGGTGCAGTCCGTTGCTCAAGTTGAAGCCGGGCGGCACGGACGGGTCGCGGTAGTACGCCTGGAAGTTCCAAACCTCGCCTGCCATGACCGCGTAGGCGGGCGGAAGCAGATTCAGGTTGACCGGAAAGTCCATGACGTTGTTCACGCCGAACGCGAACTTCAGGCGCCGGAACGGAATCGGAACGCACAGCGTGCCGGGGCCCAGCGGCAAGTTCGAGGTCCCCGCGCCCATGATGAAGAGGCCGGGCTCGTTCGGAGTCGGCTGCGCACGCAGGACGACGTCGTTCGCGGCGATGCTGGGCGAGCCGACGAGGCTCATCTGGGCGGCGGACCCGGTCGAATTCGGCGTGGACGAGCAGTACGGGAACGAACCACCCGCCGGGTCGACGAAGGATCGGAAGGCCATGCGCCAGCCGCAGTCGCTGTAGCAACCCGGACCGTTCAGGAACAACGGATGGGGATAGGCGCGACCGCCCGAGTTCGGGTCGATGTAGCTGCCGCGCACGAACACGGCATCACCGACGCCTTGCAGTTCGATGACCATCGCACCGCCGTCGCCCAGCACCAGCGTCGCGGCGCTGACGTCGACGAGAACGGGTTGCACGCCCGCGACCGGAAGCGTGATCGATGTCGCGAAGTGGAAGTCGCTCGTGTTCCATCCTTGACCGCGTCGCAGGCGAAGGTCGAACGCTGCGCCTGCCGGTCCGTCGACGATGACCTCGACCTCGGTCACGAGGCCACCCAATTCGGAGCGCACTTCCTGCTGCCAGGTCAACGCGGCCGACGTGAGGTTGAACGTCGAACCGAGGTCGGGCGCGAGTTGATCGAGCGTGCCCACTTGTGCGTGGGCGGCGCTCGCGAAGAGCAACGTTCCCGTGGCGAGCAGAGAAGCGAGAGCAGGGCGGCAGATGTGCCTCAAGGTGCGGACTCCGGTTTGAATCATCGAGGAGCGACCATCGTGCCCCTTGCCGAGCAAACCCTCAAGGGCTGGGATGCTCGATGTGTCAGTCGAGGACCTTGCGGGTGATGCGGTCGACCCTCAGTCGGCCTCGCTGGTCGAACACCAAACGCGTGCATCCAAGGACCGCGGCGAGCGTTCCCAACGCGACCGCGCCCGCGATCAGGAACAGGATGAAGATCTGGTAGCGCGACGCCGCATCAGGAGATTCCCCACCCAGGATCTGACCCGTCATCATCCCCGGGATCGAGATCAAGCCGGCCGCCGCCATCGAGTTCAGGATCGGCAGCAACCCGGCGCGGAGGGCTCGCCGCTGGATCGGTCGCGCCGCTTCTCGAACCGTGGCGCCGAGAGCGAGCCGCCACTCGACCCAACTGCGCTCGCGGTCGTAGCCCTCCAAGGACGTTTCGAGCCCCAGCGAGATACCGGTCAGGGAATTCCCGAGCACCATCCCCAACACCGGAATCGCATAGCGCGGGTCCCACCAAGGTTCGGGCCCGACGACCGCGCCGACACCGTACGCCGTGATGGCCAGGCTCGAGGTGAGCATCACACCGACCCCGAGCACGCGCAGTCCTGGGACGCGGCGCGTCGTGCGCTGGACCGCTTCGATGCCCGCGATCGTCGCCATCAGGAGCGACAGGCCCACCACGGCCGCGGGATCCCGTTGCTCGAAGATCCAGCCCAGGATGAGGCCGAGCAGGGTCAACTGGACGGCGGCCCGCAGGGCGGACAGCAGCAGCGTGCGGCCCAGACCCAGGCGCAGGCTGAGGTCGAGCGCGGCGTGCCCCAGCAGCAGGAACGCAGCCAGGGACAGGTCCAGGACCGAGAGCTCGATGACGTTCATGCGAGCCTCACCTCGCGACCGCCAAGGCGCTCGGCCATGCCCGCGTCGTGGGTCGCTGCGATCAGAGCCCCGCCGGATGCGAGGTACTTGGAGAGGGTCTCGAGCACCTCGTCCGCGCGCTCGTCGTCCAGCGACGCCGTGGGTTCGTCCAGCAGCAGGACCTCTGGCCGCGACGTCAGCGCCAGGTGCAACGTCAACCGCTGCGCTTCACCGCCCGAGAGTTGAGCCAGGTCGCGCTCGAGCGGCAGGTCGGACAGCGTGCTCGCGGGCGATCCGAGCAGGTCGCTCGCCTCTCGGACAGCGTCGGCCACGGTCCCGGGGCGGCGTGGAGGTGTCTGGGGGACGAAGCGGACCGCGCGGCGCCATTGTGGCGCCGTCATGTCCTTGCGATCCCGCCCCGCGAGGCTCAACCGGCCCGCATCCACCGGATCGAGGTCCGCCAGCGCCCGCAAGAGCAGCGATTTGCCCGTCCCGCTGGGCGCGCGCAGGCAAACAGCCGTTCCCGCCTCGAGTTCGAGGTCGAACCCCTCGATCCAGGGTCGGCGCACCAGGCCTTCACAACGCAGCAGGCTCACCCGCGCAGGATACCCTAGACCCATGGCGACCCCGCGCACCGTGCATCTGATCGATGCCCTTCCGTACGTCTTTCGCGCGTACTTCTCCTTGCCCGAGTCGATCACCGATCCGAAAGGGCGGCCAGTGAACGCCGTGCGAGGGTTCGGCGAGTTCCTGGTCCGGTACCTGGCCGAAGAATCGCCGACGCATGCCGCGGTGGCCTTCGACCTGTCGCTGAACTCGAGCTTCCGGAACGAGATCTACCCGCTCTACAAGTCGAGTCGTGACCTGCCGCCGCCCGAGTTGGAGCGCCAGCTCACCGCGTGCCAGGATCTGTCCCGCGCGCTCGGTTTCCAGACGATCGCCAGCGAGCGGTTCGAGGCCGACGACCTGATCGGCGCGCTCGCGATGCAGCTCGGCAAGCAGGGGCAGCGTTGCGTCGTCGTGACGTCGGACAAGGACCTGGCCCAGCTCGTGAACGCGCACACGATCATGTACGACTACGCCAAAGGCATTCGCTACGACGAAGCCGGTGTGCTCGAGAAGTGGGGTGTGCGCGCGGACCAGATCGTCGAGCTGCTCGGGCTCGCGGGGGATCCGGTCGACGACATTCCCGGGGTGCGGGGCGTCGGGCCGAAGACTGCCGTGCCGCTGCTGAACGCGTTCGAGAACCTGGACGAGCTGTACGCCAACCTCGACAAGGTCGCGGACATCGAGATGCGCGGTGCTCGAACGTTGGGCGCCAAGCTCGAGGCTGCGCGCGACGACGCGATGCTGTCCAGGGAACTCGCACGCCTCGCGTACGACGCGCCGGTCGATGCCAAGCTGAGCAGCCTCGCATGGAACGGCCCGAACGCCGAAGCGCTAGGAGCCTTGCTCGCGGAGTTGGGGTTGGAACGCCTGGCTGAGCGTCTACCGCGGTCATAGCGGTAGTACGGAGGCGGTTGTACGGAGCCGCCTCCGTACTACCGATGAGTCACGCGAGGTTCGACAGCACGATGTCGACCTCGTCGGACGAACCCAGGACCACGCTGGTGCGCTGGTGCAGGGCCTCGGGCTCGACCTCCATGGTCCGCATCGTGCCGGAATAGGCCTTACCACCAGCCTGTTCGATGATCATCGCCATCGGGTTGGCTTCGTACATCAAGCGCAGTTTCCCGTTCGGTGCCTTCTCGGTCGGCGGGTACAGGAACACGCCACCCTTCATCAGAATGCGGTGCACGTCCGCGACCATCGCGCCGGCGTAACGGCTGGAGTAGCCGTTGTCGTGGGCCCACGACAGGTACTTCCGGTAGCCCTCGGGGAACGAGTTCGTGTACGCCTCGTTGATCGAATAGGACTTGTTCGCTTGCGGGATCCTCACGTCGGCGTCGACCAACAAGAACGAACCGATGGACGGATCCAACACGAACATCTGCACGCCGCGGCCGGTCGTCAGCACGAGCACCGTCGACGGTCCGTACAGGACGTAGCCCGCCGCGATCTGGTTGACGCCCTTCTGGCGGACGGCGTTCTCGATCGGGTCGGCGCGGCGGTCGTGGTGCAGGATCGAGAAGATCGTCCCGACCCCACCGCACGTGTCCAGGTTCGACGAGCCGTCGAGCGGATCGAACAGGGCGATGTACGGACGCTCCTGACCATCACAGCTGAGGATCAACGGCTCTTCGTTCTCTTCGGAGGCCACGATGGCCAAACCGGCGCGCTTGCCAAGGCACGCGAGCAGGGTCTCGTTCGCGATGACGTCCAGCTTCTGTTGCTCCTCACCTTGGACGTTCTCGCTGCCCATGGCACCCAGCACATCTTCGATCCGGGCCCGACGGCAGCGCGCCGCGATGTACTTCGTGGCCAGCGAGATGGCGGACAGGATCCAGGTGAAGCGGCCCGTGGCATGCGGGTGCTTGTCCTCCTCGGCGAGAAGGTAGGACTGGATCGAGAGCAGGTTCTCCTGCCCGAGTTGCGGCAGGGCATCCTCGAGTTTCATGACGTTGGGGTGCGAGGTGGGGGGGGGGGAGCGTTGAGAGGCCAACAGGATAACGTGCCTCTGGCGCTGGCCAGCGATTCCTGGCTCGAACGAACACGGCGGACCTCTCCCGAAGGAAAGATCCGCCGCATGAAGTGCACGGGGACCCAGGGAAGACCCTGGTCTCAGTTCGTGGCGATCAGTTGCAGAACGTGACGGACGTCGAGTTCGTCAAGTTCGCAGCGGACGAGCCATCGCGGAACCAGGTCTGGAAGTACCAGGTGTCGCCGGGCGCGAAGTTCTGCAGCTGGGGCAGGGTCGTGTTGTCGACGTTGAAGGAGAACGTGCCGGAGGGGCCCGAGTTCGAGAGCAGGCTGGTCAAGCGGTAGAAGGTCGGACCCACGCAGAGCGTGCCACCCGTCGGGAGGACGATGCTGGTCGTGCCTTGCGACATGACCGGGAAGCCGAACTCGTTGGCCGGGATGACCGCGCAGTCGAGCTGCAGGTCGTTGGCGATGACGTTCGTGCTGCCGACCATGTTCTGAACACCGGGGAAGCCCAGCGAGTTCACCATGTTCGGGACGCCGGTGCAGAGGTTGCTGACCGAGCCGCCTGAGCAGCAGTTGGCGCTGGGGACGATGGCGTCCGCGGAGAGGGTGCTGCCGGTGCCCGGCTTGAAGATGCCGAGGTCGACCGAGCCCATCGAGATCGCCGGGGCGCTGTTGGCCTCGAAGCTGAACGTGTAGGCGGTGCCCCAACGGATGGCGTTGGCGTTCTGGTTCTGACTGTAGTCCTGCTGGGACTCCCAGCTGATCTCCGAACCGTTCGAGCTGGAGTTCCAGTCGGCGTTGCCCCACGGCGAACCGCTGTGGTGCTCGACGTCGGTGTACTGGAGGTTCGTGGGCGAGCAGATCGTCGGGATCGAGATCGAGTTGACGGCGCGGTCCGAGTTGAAGTTGTGGACGACGTAGTCGTAGCGGTACGCACCGCCACCGATGTCGGTCGCCTTCGAGCCGACGAAGAAGATGCCGTCGATCGTGTCACCTGCGGGGCCCGTGCCGCCTTCGGCGACGATGCGGACTTCGCTGATGACGACGTCGTTGTGCGTGTCCTGCCAGCCGAAGATGCCGGGATCGAACATGTTGATGCCACCGGTCGTGCTGACGTTCGAGTTGGCGTTGCCGGCGCTCGACCACTGGATCTCGATCCACGACGAGTTGTTGCGGGCGAGGCCGTACTCGTGGTCGTGCTCGGAGACGTACTGGATCTCGGCGATGTAGGTCGAGGCGGGGTCGGCGCACAGGGCGGCCTCACACTGCAGGCGACCGCGGGTGGTGCTGTTGCCCGAGGGGGTGGCGGACCAGTTGGCGGGCCAAACACCGGTCGTCGGGTTGACCTCGAACTTCGCCACGCCGTTCTGGCCGTCGTTCAGGCCGGAACCGTACGTGTCGGCACAACCGATGCCGAGGTGGTTGCAGCCGGTTCCGAAGACGCAGGTGCCACACGAGGTCTCGCTGACCGCGCAGAAGCTGTCCTTGAGCCAGGAGTAACCCAGTTGGGTGAAACGGCCGTCGGGAGCCACGCGGTAGATGTTCTGGGCGATGACCGGCGCGTCGTTGGCGCTGTCGTTCCAGCGCACGACCTCGTCGCCGACGTTGCAGGACGTCGAAGCCATGGAGAACGCAGCGATGCCGCCACTGCTGCCGTACTCGGAGATCGAGGACGAGTTGTTCGCGATGCGCGAAACGGCGACGTCGGGCCCGTCGGTGTTGTTGACCACCTGAGCAGAAGCGGATGCCACGAGGAGAGCGGCGGCACCGATGGAGAGTGTGTTGCGAAGCATAATCACGTTCGAAAGGGGATCTGAGTCGAGGGTGTGCTGTGGGAGATGCGATCGTGGACCTACGTGGTCCGGGCGAGCCTGCCGACTCGTCCTCATGCAGGAACCGGCTCCGACTGTGACGACGGGGGTCTCCGCTTGCGAGGGCACCAGTTTAGGGCCCCACTTGGACTCCGGAACGCTCGAACAGGTTCCATTCCCAACGTGGGAAGAACGATTCCGGCGTACCCCCCGTCATGGGGGCCTATTCGCCGGTTTGTGTCCGGATCTTGTCGGCATTCAGGCCGAGTTGTCCAAGGAATTGGACCAACCCTTGGTCGTCCGGGAAGCGAGTCAATGCGGTGCGCGCTGCCGCTTCGGCTTCTTCCCGCTTGCCCTGATTCATGCAGATGTCGATGACCGCAAGGTGGAACTGCACTTCGTTCGGAAGTGCAGCAAGACCGGAGCGTGCGCACGCGAGCATCTTGTCCTGTTGATCAGCGAAGGGATACACGTCGCGAAGGATCGCCATGCGCAGGGGAACGTCATCGGGATGTTCCGCGAGCTTCGCTTCGAACGCGTCGACCACCGTTCGGGTGGCAGCCTCGGCCTCGGACTCACGACCGAGCGAACGCAACAGTTCGACCTTGGTCCTCGTGTACGGGAGGAACGTGGGTTCGAATTCGAGCCCCGCATCCAGCAGCCGCAAGCAATCGTCGATGCGACCGCTCTGCGAGTAGTAGCCCTGGACCAGGATCAGACGTGCGTCGCGATGCATCGGATCCAGCACGAGGGCCTTCTCGAAGAACCCGCGCGCGCGTTCTTGGTCGTGCGTCACCATCAACAGCCAGCCGTACTTCGCCGTCAGGTGCGCACTGCGCGGGCGCATCTGGAGCCCTTCCCCGACGATGGCGATCGCCTGGTTCATCGTCCCACGGGTCTGGTGCGCACCGACCAGCGCGTCCCACGCGTAGCCGATGTCCGGGTCGAGCCGCACCGCTTCCTCGAAGTAGGCGATGCCCTTGTCGAGGGCAGCCTTGTCGGGTTCCAGCGTGCTGAGGCTGTCCTGATGCTGCTTCAGGAAGTAGTAGCCCAACTCGAGCGAATAGAGGTTCACCCGCGGGTTGCGTGCCTGGGCGATTCGCATGTCGTTCAGGAAGCGCTGATCGTCCCCTTGAATCAAGGCGGCCCAAGCCACGAGCCGCGCGACCGCGGGATCCAGGATCAATCCGTATTCGTTGACGCGCTCTCCGTGCTTCTGCACGAACGCGGCGGCAGCGATCTGATCCTCGGTCGGCGTCGGAGCCGTCTGGAACCAACCGATGTGCAGGTCGCTCAGGGACGACTTGAAGGTCTCGCGCGCCAGCACGCTCTCGACCTGCATCCACGCCGAGTGGCTCCACAGTCCGAACAGCCCGAGGCCGACGATCGCGTGCAGCTTGCCGCGCATGGTCCACGAACCGGACGACTTGAGGGGCTTGCCCGCGAACGTCACATCGGGTCGCGTGACCAGTTGGAACATCTTCAACGCGGCGAACGCGAACACCGCGGCGATGCCCATCGAGAACAGGAACGGCACGACCTGGTACAAGCTCCCGAGGACGCCGACGCCGTGGACGGCCGCGAACGTGGCCAGGAACGTCGCGAGCAGCACGCCCTCCTCGGGCCAGCTGAGCGCGGTGGGGACCTGGCTGGGTTCGCGCCGCGGCTTCGCACCGAGCGACGGCTTGCCGAAACCGAAGTACAGCGCGTCCTTGGGACACACGCTGATGCAGTCCATGCACTTCATGCAGCCCGGATCGACGACCATGCCGTAGTCGCGGACTTCGCGCGCGACGGCGACGTTCGAGGTGCAGGTGAGCGTGCAGTGACCGCAACCCTCGCAGGCGTCGGTGACGCGGATGCGGCCGGGCGACACCTTGTCCAGCACGCCGAAGATGGCGCCGTAGGGGCAGCCGTACGTGCAGAACCCTTTGGCCCCCAGGAAGTATACGCACAGGAATCCCGCGGTGAACAACGTGGCGACGCCGACGAAGACGCCGGGCATCGTGCTCCAGAAGTCTTGGGTCGAGAGGTGCGTGGTCGTCTCGAGATCGAGGCCCCTGCCGGTGACGGCCAGGAACCCGCGATAGACCGAAGGCCAGAAGAACATGTAGAACGCCGCGAGCACCGGCATCCACACCAGCACGCGTGAACGCAAGGGGCGCGGACGGATCCCGACCTTGAGCAACAGCCACCGACTGGCGTCCTGGAGCGCCACGACGTGACACGCCCAGCCGCAGAAGAAGCGCCCGAGCAGCAGCGTCGAGCCGATCGTGACAAGGAAGAAGATCAGGCCGGTGTTGATGACGGAGCGTTTGGAGAACTCCATCGCCTCGCTGGGCTCGACCAGGCCGAGCGTCTCGCCCGTCTGCATCCAGTGCGCGACGTGGATCGCGAACAGGAGGTGGACCAGGAGCAACACCCCGATGCGCCAGCGACTCATCGTGGAACGTTTCGGTCCGGGGGAGGTCTGTCCGGGCGCCGTGCAGTCCTTCTTGGGAGCCGTCGCCGGCGTGTCCTTCGTCTTCGCAGCCATGGGGCAGGAAGTCTATCCGTAGAGGCCGCCCGGCGGTCTCCTCTTGGACCCTGGCTTCCGATCCGATTCGGACCCACGCCCCGGAATCGGGCGTACTTCGAACTTCTCGCAGGGCATGCCGCTCTCCCGCTCGACCACGGCCGAGGGCAATTCACGGCACATGAACCCGTACGCACGACAGCCCCGCGGTCGATCGGGCTCGTGGGTGATCATGTGATGCATACAGCGAGAGCAGTCGGGTACCACGGCGTGTCCTCCTCCGGATACCATGGGGTTTCGGGTCCGTTCCACAGGGACCCTTGCGGCCTGGGCAGCCTACCGATCGGGATCGAGCAAACCCAGGCGCTGCGCACGCGGGAACGCCCCCTCGACGCTCGATCCAACCAGCCCGACTCCCGTTCGTCCAATTCTCAATTCTCACGACCCGAAGACCGCCCTTTGACACGCCGAGAGGAGATCGACTGGCTGCGCCGTGCAGCGAACGAAGGAGACGTGGACGCGCAGTTCGACTTGGGCTGCGCCTACGCCGACGGCGACGGTGTGCCCCAGAGCTACAACACCGCGTACCGTTGGTTCGAGCGCGCAGCCGGGAACGGCGACGTCGAGGCCATGACGGCCGTGGGCTACTGCCTCTTGAACGGCGAGGGTGTCGACGAGGACCAGGCGGAAGCCGTGCGTTGGTTCGAGAAGGCCCGTGACGCCGGCGACAACGACGCGCCGCGCTACCTCGCCAGCTGCACGCTCTACGGCGAAGGTCTGCCCCAGGACGTCGAGGCTGGATTGAACCAGGCGCTCGAAGGTTGGGAGACCACCCAGGACGTCGAGTACGCGCACCTGATCGCGTGTGCGCACAACGATCTGTTGGGCGACGACGTCCAGGCGCTCGAGTGGCACCAGCGCGCGGCCGATCTGGGTCACGATGAATCGATGGTCTGGATGGGCTACTACACCCGCTACGGCATCGGGATCGAGCGCAACCTGCGCGCCGCCTTCCGTTGGTACAAGCGTGCCGCGGACGAGGGCAACGACGCCGGCATGGCGAACCTGGCCATCTGCTTCCACAACGGCGAAGGCGTCAAGACCGACCCCGTCCAGGCCTTCGAATGGCGCGAACGCGCCGCGGCGATGGGGCACACCGAGAGCCGCATCTGGCTCGCCGTCTGCCTGCTGCACGGCACGGGGTGCGACGCGGATCCGGCCGCAGCGATCCGCAACCTCGAGGAGCTCGCGGACGAGGACCCCGGTGCCTCCCTGATGCTCGGCGAGAAGTACTACTACGGCGAGGTCGTCGATCGCGACGCGGTCAAGGCCGTGTCCTGGTTCCAGCGCGCCGCCGACGAGAACATCCCCGAAGCCTGGACGTTCCTGGGCGTGTGCGCCTGGAACGGCGAGGGCCGCGAGCGCGATCGCAAGGGTGCCCTCGAGCTCTATCGCCGCGGCGCGGACCTGGGCGACAGCCATGCGCTCTACAACCTCGCGCTCGCTTACCGTGGCGGCGAGGTGGTCGAAGAGGACCTGACGCGCTCCGATCAACTGCTCGAACAAGCGGCGATGAGCGGCAACGGCCCGGCCGCCGTGCTCCTCGCCGAACGCCACATCGAAGGCGATGGTGTGCCCAAGGATCCCGCGCTGGGCATCACCTACTTGCAACCTGCCGTCGACGACGAGGACCCCGACGCGCTCTACCTCATGGCCGAGTGTCTGCGCGACGGCGTCGGCGTCCCCATCAACGTCGAGCGCGCCTACGCGCTCTTCGAGTTGGCCAACATCCAGGGCCGCGACGCGCGCGTCGAGCTGGGCCAGTTGCGCCGCTTGATGCGGGACGACGATTGATGGTGCGAGCGGGTCGCTGGGCAGGCGTGGTGCAACCCTTGACCTGCATCCAGATCACGAGGGTCGTTCTGGCTTCTCGGTACGATCGGGCGCGCGTCTCGAGGACTCAATCGCGGTCCAGGCGGTCCACCAGCATCTCGGCAGCGTCCAGGATCCGCACAGTACTGGTGCTGTAGAGCGATGCGGGGAGGGACACGATCTGGTCCTTCTGGAGGGCGCGCAGTCCCTGGGCGGAAGGGTGCGCGCGCAGGGTCCCGATCGCCGGGCTGACGCCCTCGAGGTTCTCGGACACGAGCAGGAGATCCGGATCGAGCACCAGCAAGCGCTCGATGTCGATCTCGTAGACGCCTTCGGCCCCGTCCTCCGCGCCCGCGTTCGTGAGTCCCGCGAGCTCGAACATCAAGTGCCACGTCGTGTTCGAACCGCTCGAGGAACCGTCGCCCCCGTAGTTGCCATACGTCATGGCGCGCCGGGGCTCGCTCCCCGCAGTGCGTTCCGCGAGTCGCGCGCGGCGCGCTTCGAGGTCCGCGACCAACGCGTTCCCCGCGTCCTTGCGCCCCAGCGCGTCGGCCACCGCGTTCACCGAGTCGGTGATGTGCTCCCACTTGGTGACCGTCGGCAACACCATCATCGCGATGCCGTTCTCGCGCAGCCACGCGCCCTGGGTGGGGGACTGCCAGTCGTGGATGAGGACGAGGTCCGGGTCCAGCGCGAGGATGTCCTCGGTGTCCACGTTCGTCATCTGTTTCAGGTCGCGCCACGGCTCCGGGTCGTCCGCCAGCGACGAGTACTCGAACGCGGTCGCGGGCAGCGCGTGGATCTGGCTGCGATCGGCGATGGCGACGAGGATGTCGAGCGCTGCGGCGTTCGTCGCGTAGACGTTCGAGACGGTGACGGGAACTTCGATCGCGGTTCCGTCCGGCGCGGTGACCGTCCGCATCGCGACCGGAGCCGAGTCGTGGTGTCCGCGACAGCCGAGGAGCGCCGCCGCCAGGAGAATTGCGATGCGTTGCATGGAATCGGATCTAGCGCGCTGCGCGTCGTACGCGCAGCCAATCGAACGTACTGCGCCAAGCGCTCTTGCGCGGTGCCACGGGCGGGCCGTCGACCGCGACCTCGCACCAGGCGATTCCGGAGCGTGCAGCCATCAAGGCCAGTGCAGCCTCGAACTCGAGATCGACCGGAACGGCATCGAGCACGTCGAGCGCGCGGTCGCCGAGCAGCACGAAGGCCGGCTCGAGTTCGGCCACGCGCCGACCCAGGCACCAGCGACGCCAGAGTGCGCGAACGGGGCTGGGTTTCGTACGTCGCGACCGGCCGATCACCATGTCGACGCGTTCCAGCCAGGGCAGCAGCTCACTCACCTGGCCCAGCGGGATGCGGCCACGCAGGTCGGAGACCAGGACCGGGCGATGGCGCGTGTTCCCGAGCCCGACCTGGACGGCCTCGTGGAAGCTCACCTGGCTGCCGACCCAGATGCCCCGGATCTCGGGCACCTGCGCCGACCAACCGTCGACGACGGCCGGACCGTGATCGCCGGGACCGTGGTCGACGACGAACAGGTCCCAGGCCTCGAGCTC
>JAJDEX010000387.1 GCA_029259575.1 Planctomycetota bacterium
GTCGTGCGACCCGTCCAGCGCGAACCCGGTCATGGCCGCGTGGTCGAACGTTCCCGCGATCGTGGTGTGGAAGTCGCTCGTCTGGTGACAGTGACTGCAGTCGAAGCCGGGTTGGGCTCCGCGCTGGCTGAAGACGCCCCCGTGAGGATCGGTGTGACACGTTGCACACGTCTTTGGGTCGCCCGGGAACAGGTCCCGCACGCGGCCGAAGCGGCGGCCCAGGACGTCGGGCAAGGCGGTGGGCACATGGCACGTCACGCATTCGGCGGCGAGGTGTGCGCCCTCGAGCTCGAAGCCCGTCCAGGGTCCGTGGGCGAACGCGTCGTGATGCGGCGCCGCGAACGTGTCTTCGCCGTGACAATCCGCGCAGTCGGAACGCTGACCCGTCGCGGGGTCGACCAGGAAGCGGCCCTCGTGCACATCGGTGTGGCACGTGTCGCAGCGATTCGCGGGACCGGGGAAGGCCAACGCGACGCGTCCCAGCGTACGTCCCAGGATCGCGGTCTCGGGCTTGTGGCACGCGGCGCAAGCGGCGTCGGCGTGCGCACCTCGCAATGCGATGCCCGTGTGCTGTCCGTGGTCGAAGGCGCCTTCGAGGGCGGGCTGGAAGGCGTGCGTGCCGTGACACGTGGCGCAGTCGGTGGAGCCTCCGCTCGATTCGAACCGTCCCGCGTGCACGTCCTCGTGGCATGCCGCACAGGACTGCGGCGTGCCGCGGAAGATGCGAACGCCCTTGTCCACTTGGTGGCACTGGGCGCAGTCGGCCGATGCGTGCGCACCGTCCAGGACGAAACCCGCGGCGGCGTGTCGCGCATCCGTGAACAGGTGGGCGACGAAGGCGCCGGTGCCATGGCAATCGACGCACGCCTGGCCGCGTTCGACCGGGTGGGCGAACTGGCCCGCATGCGGGTCGCTGTGGCAGGCCTTGCAGTCCTGCGCGTCGCGGCCGGGGAATCGCAACGGGCGGGACAGTGCGGGGTCGTGGCAGGCGTCGCAGGCAACCTCGCCGTGCGGATCCCCCAGCGGGAAGCCTGTCGAGGCGTGGGCCTCGCGCGTCATGCTGCTCTGGCCCAATCGGAACCCCGCCGGGACGGGCGTGTGGCAGACGACGCAGGTCTCGGTCGTCGAGACGTTCGCGCGTTCCGCGGTCGCCCTCAGGAACGACTCCGCGTGTGTGTGGTCGTGGCAGTCCGCGCACTCACGGCTGGTCCCGAGCGGCAGCTTGCCGGAGTTCTCGATCGAGAACGGCGACTCGGGTTCGTGGCACGACGAACATCCGACGCCCTCGTGGGATCCGGTCAACACGAAGATCGGGTCGTGCTCGTAATCGGGCAGCACGCCGAACGCGACGTCCTGGCTGTGACAGGTGGCGCAGTCGTTCTCCATCGCCGCGCCATGCGGGTCCTCGTGACAGCTGATACAGGCCTGACTCTCGCCGAGGAATCGCTGGAACCCGACGGGCAGCTCGTCCAGGTCGGCGTGCGCGTGGCAGTCCTTGCACGACAGGGCGTCGTGCAAACCATGCAGATCGAAGGCGAGTCCCGTGTGTTCGTAGGCGTCGCGGTCCAGCACCCCCGCGAGTGCGAAGACCTGGGGCGACACCAGATCGAAGTCGTGGCCTTCGTGTTCCAGGTGACAGCGGGCGCAGTTCGGTCCGTCGTCGAGCAGGCCGTGGAACCCGGATCGCGCAACGAGTTGCTGCTCGATCTCGGTGTGGCAGACCAGGCACGCGTCCCGCAGATCGCCCTCTTGGGAGCCGTGACAACTCGCGCAACCATCGCGCTCGAGCAGTTCGGGGATCTGGGCGTGCGTCGCGCTCAACGGACCGGGCGATGCGTTCTCCAGGTCCACGACGACCAGCAGAACGACGAGCACCAACGAGAGCACCGTCAAGGCGCCCGTGGTCCTGCGGCCGATCACAGCCCGCCTCCGAAGTCGATCGCGGTGGTGCGCAGCGACGTCACGATGTGGACGACGAGCAAGATCACCATCAGCAACGCGACCCAGCGGTGCAGGTAGCGCCACGTCGCGAGCAGGGCGCGCAGGTCCTCGAAGTGCGTCGCCATCAACGCCGTGCGATGCGTGCGACGCGCGAGGCGCAGGAGCGGGCCGAGTTGGGAGGGCGCGATGCCTTCGGCGCGCCCGCGTTCACCGAGTTCGCGCAGGACCCGCTTCAGTTCGCGTTGACCGACCAGCAGCGATCCCAGGCGAGCCACGAACGACTTGCTCCACCGGTCTCGGCTGACCAAGCGTTCGACCTCGTCACGCACGACGACACCGAATTCGCGGTGCGCGGCGTCGAATTCACCCGACAGCGAGGCCAGGGACGCGCGCGCTTCGTCGAGTGCGATCTCGCGCCCGTTCGCAGCGCGTGGCACGAACGCGTAGAAGTAACGGCCGATCGCGCCGGTCACGATCAAGACGCCCAGTCCGGCCAGCGCGTGTCCTCCGATCGAATGTCGCGGCGCGAGCCCCGCATGCAGGATGGCCAGGACCAGTGCCAGCACTCCGGTCGCGACATGGCTCGTCATCCAGCCCCGCAGACTGCCCACGCGCAGAGGGAAGCGCAGGTTGCGTCGCAGCAAGTACGTCAGGTTGGCGACGATCAGCGCAGCGGCTGCAAGACCGAACCACAACCCAAGTCCACGCGACGAGCGCAGCCAGCCGTCCCACTCATGACTGCGTTGCACGAGGCGGCTGGCCGTGTAGTACCCGCGGAACGCGAAGGCCCATCCGAGGGCGATGGCGGTCAAGCAGAACGCGACGCCGAGCGCAGCGAACAGGCCCGCGCCGCGTTCGACCTCGGCCCCTGTTGCCTGACGATCCTCGGGGTCGAAGGAGACGCCCGAGTCTTGCAGCAACTGGAAGGGCGGGATCCCGCCGGCCATGACGAACACGGCCTGGTTCTCCAGTCGAACGCTTTGCGTCTGACCCGTGACGACCAGATCGACGTGGTCCGGTTCGATCGCGGTGACCTGACTGTTCAGGAGCAGTCGGACGTGCCCGCTCTGGACCGAAGCGTTCAGCCGCTTCTCGTTGCGCGCCTTGATGCGCGAGAAGTCCCCTCGGCGATAGGACAACGTGACCTGGTTGCCCGGCTGCTCGCCCAACCCGATGGCCGCTTCGACCGCACTGTCGCCGCCACCGACGACCAGGATGTGCGTGTCCTGGTACGACTGCGCGTCCACCAGGTGATAGGTGACCTTCGGCAGTTCTTCGCCCGTGACGTCCAGCTTGCGCGGTGTCCCGCGGCGGCCGAGGGCCAAGCAGACGTTGCGCGCCAGGTGCGAACCCTGGCCGTGGTGGACGCGGTAGACGTGATCGCCCTCCTGCTCGAGCCTCTGGAACGGAACCCCGGTCCTGACGGGAAGCTCGTGCTTCTGGATGATCTCGGCCCAGACCTCCAGCAGCTCCTCCTTGGAGTACGACGACTTCGTGAGCCTGCCGTGCAGCGGCAGATCCACGGGCTGGGTCATGACCAGCTTCCGCCGCGGATACTTGGCCACGGTGCCGCCGAGCTCCTCCTGGTCGATCGTCAGGAAGTTCAGACCCTGCGAGCGAGCTTCCAGGGAGCACGCGATCCCGGCCGGG
>JAJDEX010000388.1 GCA_029259575.1 Planctomycetota bacterium
TCCTGGCGCAACTCCTGGTACTGCTTCTCCTCCTCCTCGAGTTGATCGAGCGCCTCCAGGAGCTGGCGCTCGGTCACCTCTTCCAGCTCGCGCGCGCGATCGAGGTCGCTCTGCTAGCCCTCCTCGGGTTCGCTCTCGGGCTGCGGTCCACCTTGGGAGGCTTGCTCCAGGGACTCCGCCGCTTGGCTCGCGCTGGATGCGGCGCTGTCCAGGTTGGGCTGGGGCATGGGGGACTCGCGCTCCTCGTTGCGGCGCGCCAGTTCCAGCAACATCTCTTCGATGCGGCGTTGCTCCTCCGCTTGCGCGGCGGCCTCGGCTTTAGCGGCCTCGCTGTTCGGCTGCACGCCTTCCTCGGCGGCTTGCGCAGCTTCCGACAGAGCATCGATCGCTTCGCGCTGCGCCTTGGCCGCTTGCTCGCCGCCGCCCGGTTGACTCAGGGCCTGTTGGGCCTTCTTCATCTCGGCCTGGGCTCGCTCAAGCGCTTCGCTCACCGCCTCTTGTGCCTTCTCGGTCAACGACTCGCTGTCGGCCAACTCCGCCAGGTCCTCGGCTTTCTCGGCGAGGGCTTCCTGACGCGCAGCTTGGTCCTCGCGTTGCTCACCGGCCGCGCCCTGTTGCGCCGCTTGGTCGAGCGCTTGTCCCAACGCCGCCTTGGCTTCGTTCAGCTTCTCGGTCGCTTCCTGCGCCGCCTGGCTGGCCTGCGCGCTCTGGCCCTGTTGGGCAGCGTCGCGCGCGCGTTCCATCGCGGCTTGCGCTTCGCTCAACGCCGACGCGGCGGCTTGCGCAGACGCCTGTTGTTCCTGGGCTTCGGGCGTCGTGGCGTCCGGCTGTTCCGCGACGCGCTCCAAATCCTCGGCCAACGCGCCAGCTTCCTGGGCGGCCTCGTCCTGGTTCGCTTCGAGGGCGTTGCCCAACTTCTCTTGAGCCTCGAGTCCCTGGTCGAGGGCCTGCGAGGCTTCGTCGGTCGCCTGGCGCGAGGCCGCGGACGGTTGGCCCTGGGCTTCAGCGTGCGCCTTGCTGGCTTTCGCTAGAGCGCTCTGCATGCGCTCCGCTGCGACGCCCGCACTGGTCGGCTCTTGCGCCAGTTCGGCGATCGCGTCCTGGGCCTGATCGCGCGCGGCTTGCGCCGCGGCGGCCGCGGCGGCCGCTTCGATCTCGAGCAGTTCAGCACGCGCCTCCGCAGCTTGCGCCGCGATCTGGCGCTCCACGTCGCTGCTCGCGTCACGCATCTCGTCCGCGCTATCCGCCAAAGCTCGCGCCGCAGTCTTGGTGGTCCCGTCCTTGGCCGTGCGCGCCTGGCGCTCGAGTCGCTCGGAAGCACTCTTCAGGTCGTCCGCGATGGGCGTCGTGTCGTCCCCCGCGCGCGCACCGGCGGCCGCATCGCGCAGGTCCTGGGCGGCCTGGTTCAAACGCTCGGCCTTCGACTGTTCCGCGCGTGCGGCGTCGAGGCTGGGGCGCGCCGCTTCCAGGCGTTCGCTGTCCTCGGGCGTCCAGGTGGGGAAGGCCTGGTTGGCCAGGTTCTGTTGTTCGGAGAGCTGATTCAGGCGCGAGAGGATCTGCTCCATCTCGAACGTGCCGGACTCGCGCGCCAGGTCCTCGCCCTCGCGCAAGAGATCGCGTTGTTCCTGGCGCAACTGCTCGAGCCCTGCGCCGAGCTCCTTCAGCTGGTCGTCCTTGGAGTCCTCACGCAGCTGGTCCGTGCGTTCGCCCAGCTTCTGTTGATCGTCCGCGAGCTGACCGAGCGACTCCTTGATGTCGCGCAGCTCCTGGATGTTCTCCTCGAGCGTCTCCAGGTTGCGGCGATCCATCAGGATGCTGAGCAGCGTGTTCAGGCGAATCAGGGTCGCTTCCTGGGTCTCCAGCGCGGTCAGCGTGCGGCCTTCGCGGATGCCGTTGCGCGAGGTGTCCATCAGCTCTTCGAGCGTCAGGGACGAGGTCGCTTCCGGGCGCTCGTCGAGTTCCTTCAACGCATCGCGCAGGAGGCCGGCGGCGTGCACGCGCCCCTCGTCCTCGAAGCGTTGCGCCAGGTGACCCATGGTGTCGCGCAACCGGCGCAGTTGGCGACCGATGAGCGCCTGTTCCTCGGCCAAGGCTGCCTGATCGCGGGTCAGTCCGTCGTCGTCCTGGACCGCCACGTTGGCGCCAGCGCTGGACACCCAACCGGCCGCGATCAGAACCAGCGCGACCAGTACGGTCAGCGCGTGACGAACGGGGCGTGTTGTCGTGGAAGCCTTGCTCATATCACTCGTCCTCCGCCAATTGGCGGGTGCGTTGGATCAGGTTCTTCTGTCGGTTCAGGATGTCGCGGGTCAACGTAAGGACCGACTGGAAGTTGTCCCATTCACCCAAACGAGACAACAGAGCGTCCAGTTGGGCCTGTGCGAGGGTCTGGGAGGCTTCGGCGCGCTCCATGGCGCTGCGAGCCGCGGTCAGTTCGGACGCGGCGCGAGCCTCGGCGAGCGCGACGGAGGCGGCCTTCGCGTGGACCTCGCTGACGTCCAGAGCCATGCCGACCAATGCGATCAATTCGCCCGCCAGCTCGGCCTGGCCCAAGCGTCCACCGGTGTAGTCGCTGGACAGGGCTTGCCACGGTTCGGGGTGGAAGCTGCGGTCGGTGATCTTGGCCATCGCGGCGTCCGTCGCTTCCAGCAACGCGCCGCCGCGCGGATCGAGGCGACTGTAGATGAGGCCTTCGGTCAGGTCCGCCAGGTCGCGGCCCAATGCCCGCGCGTCGCCCTCGACGCGTTTGGCTTCGTGGATGAGGCTGGCGATCTCGCGTTCGGCGCCCTCGGGGTCGTCGCTGGCGAGCTGCATCAGCACCTCGCGCGTGGCGACGCGCGTGGCCTCGTTGGCCGTGGCCAGCCCGCCCGCATCTTCACCAGCGCGCGCCAAGCCGTCCTTCAATCGGCGCAGGAACTCGTCGCCCTCGACCAGTCGCAGGCGCACGGGCGTGCTGTGCGATTGACCGGCATCGGGCTCACGCGTGTCGTCGGCGACGACCTGGAGCACCCCGGTCCAGCCGGGTGTGGGGGGCCCCGCCGTGTCGAGGTCGTCGACCTCGAGGCGTACGTGCGCGAGGCCCGCTTCGGCGCGACCGACGAAGCCCATCTCGGCGTCGTCGAGGGGAGACCACATCAGGTCGGAGCCCGACAGCATGTGCTCGGGATCATCGACGTCGCGCACGTCCCAGGCCAGCGCCGCGAGACCCAGGTCGTCTTGGACGCGCACGCGCAGCGGGATCGCTCCGCCAGCGACGATCGGAACCTCGGAACGGCCCGGCGAGATCAACGTCAGTTCGGGGCGCTTGTCGGAGCGCACCCGGACGCTGTACACGCCGGGGTCGGGGTTCGACAGGCCGGTCGCATCGGTGAGCTCCAGCTGGAAGACGGTCTCGGTCGTCGCGACGAACGTGCACGACAGGCCCACGATCGAGCTGTCGTTCAA
>JAJDEX010000389.1 GCA_029259575.1 Planctomycetota bacterium
GGCATGGGGCTCGCTAGGGGTGCGGCGTGCAAACACCCCCTATGACCCTGCCCGTCGGATCCCCGCTCCCGTCCGCGACCCAAGTCCTGGAGCTTCCCCAGGATCTGGTCCAGGCCCTCCGGCGCAAGAAGCTGTCCCTGCGCCGGCTCCGTGGGGAGGATCCCGAGCGCTATGCCCGCCGGATCGAGACGAACCTGATGGTGCTCTTCCGCGAGACCGGTTCGGAGGAGGCCTTCGAGGCCCTCTACCGCGTCACCTCGAGGGCCATGGGGACCTGGGTCCTGCACCTCATCGGGCGCCGCCCGTGCCCGGCCGATCCGCTGGAGCTCGTCCAGGACACCTACCTCAACATTCACCGCTACGGGCATTCGTTCCGTGACGGCAACGGCCACACGTTCCGGTCCTGGGCCCGCACGATCGCGGCGAACGTGTTGCGCAGGGCCTTGCGCAAGGCTGCCCGGGGCGTCGTCTACCTCGATCCCGCCACGCTTCCGGCGGTGGAGAGCCTCGATCCTGGCCCGTGCGATCGGGCGGTCCAGGACGAGGAGCAGCAGCGCTTGGGTCGGGCCTACGTGTTGCTGCTGGCTCACTACCACGGGGCCTGGGAGGCGCTCGCCCTGCGCGACCGGCACGCCCTGGAGTTGATCGAGGTCGAGGGTCTGAAGCAGAGCGAAGCGGCCGAGCGCATGGGCATCGGCAAGTCCGCCATCAAGATGGTGGTGTTCCGCGCGCGCGCCCGCGTCCGCGCCCGGATGGCGAAGGCGATGGGAGCCGATCTGGACGGGCCTGCGTCGAAGTCCCGCGCGGCGGGCTGATCCGGCTTCCATCCACGGACTCCGGCGGTCATCCTGAAGGCGACGCCCGTTCGGATTCGAGCGGGCGGAGCCATGACCGAACCCAAGACCGCCATCGACCTCCTCGTGCACGGCGCCTCCGAGGTCGCGACGCCCGAGGGACGCGCCGCGCGAGGAGGGGCCCGCTTCGGACCCTTGCGCATCGTGAAGAACGGCGCCATCGCCATTCACCAAGGACGTATCGTCGAGGTCGGAGATGGGGACGACCTGCTGCGGCGCTTCGATGCGACCACGAAGCTGGATGCCCAGGGCGGGACGGTCGTTCCGGGTCTGATCGATGCCCATACGCATCCGGTCTTCGACGGCACGCGCGAGGGGGAGTTCGAGCAACGGCTGGCGGGCGCGACGTACGTCGAGATCGCCGCGGCCGGTGGCGGTATCGCTTCGAGCTTGCGCGGCGTACGCGAAGCGAGCCACGAGGTCCTGGTCGCCAACCTGATGGTGCGACTGGATCGCTTCCTCGCCCTGGGCACGACGACCGTCGAGGCCAAGTCCGGCTATGGCCTGTCGCTCGAGGACGAACTGAAGTGCCTCGAGGTGATCGCGGAAGCGAACCGCCTGCATCCCGTCGACCTGGTGCCGACGTTCCTCGGCGCCCACGACGTCCCGCCCGAGTTCCGCGGACGCAAGGACGAGTACGTGCAGCTCGTGGTGGACGAGATGCTCCCGGCGGTGGCCGAGCGCGGACTGGCACGCTACTGCGACGTGTTCACCGAGGCGCACACGTTCGATCTGGATGACACGCGACGCGTCCTGCACGCGGCGCGTGACCTGGGGTTCGGCCTGCGTCTGCACGTCGATCAGCTGACCTCGTTCGGCGGTGCGGAGCTCGCGGCCGAGTTGGGCGCAGCGAGCGCCGATCACCTCGAACACGTCTCGCCCGCGGGCATCGAAGCCCTGGCCGGCGCCAACGTCGTGCCCGTGCTGTGCCCCGTCGTCCCGCTCTTCTTGCGCGAGTCCCAGGAGGCTCCCGGACGCGCGATGGTGCAAGGCGGGTTGGCCCCGGCGTTGGCCACCGACTTCAATCCCGGCAGTTGCTACCTGCAGAGCCTGTTCGAGGTCCTGTCCTGGGGAGCGCTGCGCTACGGCTTCGGACCCGGCGAAGCGTTGACCGCCGCGACCTTGAACGCCGCCGCGTCCCTCGATCGCGCGGACACCGTCGGGACGCTCGAGCCGGGCAAGGTGGCCGACCTGGTCGTCACCGACCTGCCCAATCACCGCCATCTCGTCTACGAGTTGGGCCGTTCGCCCGTGCGAGCCGTGGTGAAGGACGGCCAGGTCGTCCTCGACGCCTCCATGCCCGTCCGTTGAGTCGCGGGGCCTCGATCCGACAACGACCTCGACTTTGGTGCCAGGTCGCACGCACGTCGCGGATACCCTGTTCGCGCCCGAGGGCACGACCATGAGCAAGAAGGACCTGATTCAGCCGCGCACCCTCAAGGGGTTCCGCGATCACCCCCCGGCCTCGATGATCCCACGCGAGTGGCTCATCGACACCGCACGCAAGGTCTACCGCTCGTTCGGGTTCAGCCCGATCGACACGCCGGCGCTCGAATACACCGAGGTGCTCCTCGGCAAGGGTGGGACCGAGACCGACAAGCAGATGTATCGCTTCCAGGATCACGGTGACCGTGACGTGGCGCTGCGCTTCGACCTGACGATCCCCTTCGCTCGCTTCGCGGCCCAGCACATCGGCGAGCTCGGAACTCCGTTCAAGCGCTATCACGTCGGGCCGGTCTGGCGCGGCGAGAACACGCAACGCGGACGTTACCGCGAGTTCATCCAGTGCGACTTCGACACGATCGGCACCGAGTCGGTCGTGGCCGACATCGAGTCAGTGCTGGTGATCCACGAGTTGTTCGAAGCGTTGGACGTGGGCGGGTTCAAGATTCGCTTGAACCACCGCGGCGT
>JAJDEX010000390.1 GCA_029259575.1 Planctomycetota bacterium
GGTCGAGCTTGTCGGTGGCATCCAAGCTGAGCAGCGTCTCGATGCTTCCGACGATCGCGAACGTGATGGCCGTCGTCCAGACGGCGGCGTTCCCGACCTGGGACCAGTCGGGAGCAGTGAAGAGTTCGACGAATCCGGACAAGCTCTCGCTCACGGGCACGGACACGAGGTGCTCGGAACTGAGCGCCATGCCACCGAACCAACGGCTCGTCACGGATTGGTAGAGAATGCCGAACGCCACGGCGACGAGAGGACCTTGGAGCAGCTTGAAGATCCCCCCCCGCTTCGAGACGACCCTGTCCCAGACGATCAGGATCGCAAGCGCGCAGACCGAGACGATCACGGCGTTCCACTCGATCGCACCCAACATGGTGGAGAGTTCCGAGAACGTCGTCTCGCCGTCCGGCTGAAGGAAGTCCATCTGGCCCTCCGGGTCCTTGTCGTAGCCGAAGGCGTGCGGGATCTGCTTCAACACGATGATCAAGCCGATACCGGCCAACATCCCGCGAATCACCGACGTGGGGAAGAAGTAGGCCAGCACGCCGGCGCGGAACATTCCCAGCAAGACCTGGAACACGCCCGAGATGACGACCGCGAGCAAGAACCCCTCGAAGCCGAGATCGCCGATGGCGTGCAGCACGATCACGGCCAGGCCAGCCGCGGGACCGGACACGCCCAGGGACGAACGGCTGAGCGCCCCCACGATCAACCCGCCCACGATGCCTGCGATGAGGCCGGAGAACAGGGGCGCGCCGCTGGCCAGGGCGATGCCGAGGCACAGGGGAACCGCGACGAAGAAGACGACGATGCTGGCGGGGAGGTCGCTGCGGAGGGTCTGGAAGAGCTTCATCGGTGGTTGGAAGAGGAGGACCTGGGCGGAGGAGGGTCCGCCGGATCGACCTCGACGGTTGTACCGGGCCCAGCACCGATAGCTCCATAGTCACATTGGGTCTAGTTTGATAGAAAATGACTATCGACACTCTCCGAGGGATGCCCAACGGTCCATGAATCACAGCGCCACGCTTCGCCAACTCCAGTACTTCATCTCCGTGGCCGAGGCCGGCAACTTCCGGCGCGCCGCGGCGAGGCTCAGAGTCAGCCAGCCCACGCTGTCGAACCAGGTGGCGGCCCTGGAGAAGGGCCTGTCGATCCAGGTCCTGGAACGCTCGCACGCGGGCTCCATCCTGACGCCGGCCGGACGCGACCTGCTCCCCAGCGCGCGACGCGTCGTCGAGGAGTTCCAAGGCTTCCTGGATCGCGCGAAATCCATGTCCAGGGGCCCGGCTGGAACCTTCCGGTTGGGGGTCACGCCGACGTTGGGACCGTACCTCTTGCCCTACATCCTGCCCGAGATCCACCGCAAGTACGAGGCGCTCCAGTTCTACGTGCGCGAGGACGCGCCTCGCTACCTGGAGGACGACCTGGCTGCGGGCGAACACGACCTGATCCTGGTTCCGCTGCCGGTTCGAGCCGGAGACCTGCGGGTCGCCCCATTGATGCGCGAACCGGTGCAACTGGTCCTGCCCGCGGATCACCGCCTCGCGCCCACCGATTGCGTGGACCCCGAGGACCTCCGCGGCGAAGCCGTACTGACGCTGCAGGAGCCACACCACTTCTATCGACAGATCGACCAGCTCTGTGAACGACTGGGCGCGCACGTCCTGCGGGACTACGAAGGAACCAGTCTCGACACGCTTCGCCAGATGGTCGTCATGGGAATGGGCATCGCGTTCCTGCCGGCCCTCTACGTCCGATCCGAGATCCATCGCCCACAGGACCTGTGCGTGACCAAGATCGCCGGCGAGCAGATGGAGCGTACGCATGCCCTCGTCTGGCGGCCGTCGTCCCCGGGCGATGCGCTGTTCCGCAGGATCGCCAACGACATCCGCGAGCTCGTGGCCGACCTCCTCCCCGGCGAAGTCTCGGTCCTGCAAGACTCCTGAACGCCGCTGGACTCGCCAGGAGCGGGGTAGGATGGAGTCGCATGCGCAGTCTGCTCGTGATTCTCCTGACCAGCGGTGCGCTGAGCGCCCAGGAACCCATGGATCCGGGCCAGCACGTGCCTGCGTGGGTCGAACGGGCCACGTCCGCGATCACGGTCCATGGCCGGGTCTTCGCGGACATCCAGCGCGCGAATCCGAACGAGGGCGACCTGCGCCAGCTCCGCCTTCGGATCGTCGGGGACCTCTCCCGGACCTGGCGCTTCCGGACCCAGTTCGAGCTGACCGACATCGACGCGCCCTTCCTCGAGTTCATCCTGGAGGGCGAGGTCGCCGAGGACCTGTTCGCCCGCGCGGGCCAGTTTCGAGAGCCGTTCGGACTGGAAGCCAACACGGGACTCGGCGCGCTCCCCTTCCTGGAACGCTCCGCGCCGACCGACGCGTTCTCCCCCGGGCGCAACCGTGGTGCGGCCTTGCGCTGGATGGGCGACGTGAACGTCTCGGCCGGTGGCTTCCAGGGTGCGGACGGGGCCTTCGGCCCTTCCAGCTCGGACCATTCCCTGGCGGCCCGCGTTTGGGCGGCCTGGCGACCGAGCTTGCGCGAACGCATCCATCTGGGCCTGTCCGTGTCCTCACGGGATGCGGGAACGGGCGCGCTGCGCTTTCGTGCGCGCCCGGGATCGAAGTTGCTGCCCCACGGGATCGACACCGGCGACCTGCCCGGCGCGGAGGCCACGACCTACGCCGCCGAAGCTGCCTGGCAAACCGGACCACGGACGTTGCAGGCCGAGTGGTTGGGCGCCGAGATCGAGTTGGCGGGCGGACCTCGCGCGAGCCTGTCCGGGGTCGTCGTCAGTGGCGCTTGGTTCCTGACGGGCGAGACGCGTTCGTACTCCGAGCGACGCGGCGCGTGGACGAACGTCGTTCCTAAAGGAGCAGGTCCAGCGCTCGAACTCGTGGCGCGTGCTTCGTTCACCGACCTGACCGACGGTCCCTTGTCGGGCGGCGAGCAGACCGACGTGGACGTGGGAGTCAACATCCACCTGTCCCGCTACTCCCGCGTGATGATCCATCTGGTCCATAGCGACGCGCAGGGCCTGCCCGACTTCGACGGTCTGCTCCTGCGATTCCACGCGGGCTTCTGACCGCGTCGGGAGTAGCGCGTCCGTCGGGAGTACCGACGCGAAATCACGCGCGATCGAGCATGACGCGGAACGTCGAGCCAGCACCCGTCTCGCTCTCCAGCTCGATCCTGCCGTGCATCGCGCCGACGAGGTGCTTCACGATCGCCAGCCCGAGCCCGGTGCCGCCCATCTCGCGGCTGCGTGCTTTGTCCACGCGATAGAAGCGCTCGAACACGCGCTCGCGATCCTCGGACGGGATGCCGATGCCGGTGTCGCGCACTTCGAGGACGACCTGGTCCCCGCCGACGAGCCCAAGGGTCACGTTCACCTTTCCACCTTCCGGCGTGTACTTGAGCGCGTTGTCCACGAGGTTGTCGACGACCTGCGTCAGAGCTTCCTCGTCCCCCATCACCGACACGTCGTCCTTCGCGATCTGGGCCACGATCTCGATGTTGCGGCGTTTCGCGTGCGCCTCGCAGCGTCGCAAGCAGGCATCCGTGATGCGTTGCCAGTTCATGCGCGCCAAGGGCAGGGAACCCTCGTGCGCTTCGATCCGAGCCAGCGACAGGAGATCGGTGACCAGGGAACCCAAACGGCGCACGTTGTCGTTCACCTTCTCGAGGAAGCGTCGGTTGTGCTCCGGCTCGTCGATGGCGCCGCCCAGGAGCGTCTCGACGAAACCACGAATCGAGGTCAAAGGCGTCTTCAACTCGTGGCTGACGTTGGCCACGAAGTCGCGTCGAACGGTCTCGAGTCGACGCAACTCGGTCACGTCCTCGAGGACCACGACCACGCTGATCTGCCCGTGAGCCGTGTAGCGATGTGCCTTGGCCAGAACGGTGCGACCGCTGGCCCCGCCGACCAGTTCGAACTCACCGGAAGCGGCGTCGTCGGCCGAGCGCGCCGCGCCGACCAGTTCATCCATGCCAGGTACGCGAACGAGTTCCCAGATCTTGGTCCCGGGTTTGGGGCCGTCCTTGGACAGCCCCAGGAACTCGCGTGCCGCCCGGTTGGTGAACACGATGCCGTCCTCGGGGTCGACGGCGACGACACCTTCGACCATTCCGGCCAGCATGGCGCGGAGTTGAGCTTCGTCGGCGGACAGGGTTTCGATCTTGGCGGAGAGCTCGGCGCCGAGTCGGTTCAGCGCGTCACCTAGCACACCGACCTCGCCGGTTCCCACCTCTTGAATGCGTGCCTCGAAACGACCGGCGCGCAGGTCCTCGGCCACGTTGGTCATCTCGGCGATCGGTGTCGCGACCTTGCGCGCCAGCCACAGGCCGAGCAGCATCGCGAGGAGCGCGGCGAGACCCGCGCCCATCAGCACGTCGAGCTGCACGCCCATCACGCGTTCGCGAATCTGCTTCGAAGGCGCTGATACGCGCACGATCCCGTGCTTCTCCGACTTGGGGTCCTGCACGCGTGCGACATAGATGGAGTCGTCGTCGACGGTCCGACTGCGACGCACATCGGTGCCACGACCCTGCACCAGGGCCTCCTGAACCTCGTTCCGATCCAGATGATTCTCGATGGAGTCGGTGTCCTTGTTGGTGTCGAGCACCACGACCCCATCCCGGCGGATGAAGGTCACACGGAATCCATGGGCCTCGGTCACGAGCGCCATGTCCGCCTCGACCGAACGGCCGTCCGTCGTGTCGAAGTTGCCATGCACGAAGTTGTCGCGGGCATGCGACATCAACAGGATCGCCTGGGCATCCAGCGCATCCACGAGTTGTTCGTTCAACGCGTCATCCACGTCGCTCAACACGAAAACGCCACCCACGACCGTGGTGAGCGCCACGATCAGTGTCAGTCCTCCTACGAGGCGGCCGAAGAAGCTCCCGCTCCTCCAGCTCATCGAAGTTCCCGACGCTTCAGTCTTTGCACTTGTAGCCCACTCCGCGGACGGTGGTGATCAGCCCGCCCGCAGTCGCCATCTTGCGGCGCAGGGCGCTGACATGCACGTCCACGTTCCGGTCACTGATCATGGCCTCGCCTGCGGTGATGTGCTCGACGAGTTGGTCCCGCGTGAACACGCGTCCAGGCTGACTCACCAGCGCCCACAGGAGCCGGAACTCGGCTCGCGTCAGGTCCAGCAACTGGCCGTCGACGTGTGCCTCGAACCGCTGTTGGTCGATGTGCAGGTCTCCGACCGTCAGGGTGGTGCGTGAGGTGTCCAGGACCTGCTTGGAACGCCGCAGGACCGCCCGCACTCGGGCGAGGACCTCGGGCATCCCGAACGGCTTGGAAACGTAGTCGTCGGCCCCGAGTTCGAGCCCCAACACGACGTCGCTCTCCTCGTCCTTGGCCGTCACCATGATCACGGGGATCGCGGACGTGCCTTCGTCGGCCTTCAGGGCGCGACAGACGTCGAGACCGTTGATGCCGGGCATCATCAGGTCCAACAGGATCAGGTCCGGGACATGGCGTCGCGCCGAGGCCAGCCCCGCTTCGCCATCGATGGCGGCGAGCACGGAGTAGCCCTCTTTCTGCAGGTTGTACTGCAGGAGTTCGACGATGTCGGGATCGTCCTCGATGATCAACAGTGTGTCTTGCGGCATGATGATTGCGCAGGGTCGTACGCAACGAGGTCAGGCTAGAGCGCGTTTGTGAAGCCCCCGTGAACGGAGCGCGAAGACCTCGCAGCCCTTTCAGGATTCCCGCTTGTCGGCCACGAACCCGTAGTAGTCGGCGTGCTCGAGATCGGGTTCAGCGCCGCTCTTCACCAAGATCGTGCGGATCGCCCAAAGGTCGCCGAAGATGCGGTACTCGAGCGCGGTCTTGTCCAGGTAGTCGACGCCGGCCGAACCTCCGGTGCCCACGCGCCGCCCGATGACGCGTTCGACCATGCGGGCGTGACGTTGACGGAAGACCAGGAACACCTGCTCGAGTTCGATCAGGCTCGACAGGATCTTGCGCGGCCAGGACAGGAGCGGCAGGTCACGGTAGGTCTCGATGAACAGCATCGCTGCGCGCAGGCGGGCCGTGCGACGACCGCCGTCGCCCTCACTGGGATTCAGGAAGCCCTCGACGGAAGCGCGCTCCTTGGCGTACATCGCGTCGATGCGCTCCTTCTCCTCGGACAAGGACAGCGCCTCGGCGTGGTGCTGCGCGTCGTCGACCTCGCGCCCGTGCGCAGCCAAGTAGTTCGCGACGAACGAATCGAGGTGCGCTTCGGCATCGACCGCGTCGTGAGCGCAGCCATCGATCGGGGTGCGCAACAGCCATTCCTCGATCGCCTGCTTCAAGTTCGGGCGATCAGCGATCTCGGACAGCACGCGTTCCATCGACGGGGACGGAGTGCCGTCGGCGTTCTCGAGCGCGCGCATGTGCGTGCCCGGCTTGCCCAGAGGAATGCGTTCGTGCTCCTCGAGCCCCATCAACGCTTCCATCTGGCGCATCTGCGCGCTCTGGAACCCACTGGCCGGCATCAGCTTGTTGCGGAACTTCAGGTACTCGCGCGTGCTCAGCGTCTCGACGACCTCGAAGTGATGCGCCGCGACACGGAAGATCGTGATGATCCGTTGCAGGCTGCTGACGGCTCCGGAGAGTTCCTGCTCGGCCACGTTCTCGCGATGGAACAGGTCCCGAGCAGCGCGCAGCTCCTGGATGACCAGTTTGAACCAGAGTTCGAACACCTGGTGGACGGTGATGAACAGGACCTCGTCCCCCTCGATCTCGCCCTCGTCCGCTGCGAGGCCGGATTGCAACGAGAGCAGCTCGTCGATGTGGAGGTAGTCCCAGTAGGCGGTCGGTTCGGTGCGTTCCATGGTTTCGGGCGCACAGGATACGGGCCCGGCGGGCGGATGGCCCCGAGGACGCCACGATCCTCGCCGCCTCGGCCGAAGTTCCCGTTAGAATCCCGCACTATGCCGGCCACCGCCCCCTCCATCACCGAAGTCAGCGCCCTCCTGGAGCGCCCTCTGCTGGACCTCGTCTTCGAGGCCGCCGGGGTCCACCGCGCGCATCACGACCCGTCCAAGGTGCAGTGCGCGCGCCTCCTTTCGATCAAGACGGGCGGCTGCCCCGAGGACTGCGGCTACTGCTCCCAGAGCGCCCACCACTCGACCGGCCTCGTCAAGGAGAAGCTGCTCGGCCTGGACGAGGTCCTGACCGAAGCGCGCCAGGCCAAGAGCGACGGCGCCGATCGGTTCTGCATGGGCGCGGCGTGGCGAGAGGTCAAGGACGGCCCCGAGTTCGAACGCGTGCTCGACATGGTGCGCGCGGTCAAGGCCGAGGGTCTCGAGACGTGCGCGACGCTGGGCATGCTGGACCCGGCGCAAGCCGAGCGTCTGCGCGATGCCGGCCTCGACTACTACAACCACAACCTCGACACCGGGCGCAGCCACTACGACGACGTCGTCTCGACGCGCGAGTACGACGAGCGCTTGAACACCCTCGCCAACGTGCGCCAAGCCGGCATGTCCGTGTGTACCGGCGGAATCCTGGGGCTGGGTGAGAGCCACACGGCGCGCGCCGAACTGCTCGCCGAACTCGCCTCGATGGAGCCGCACCCCGAGAGCGTTCCGATCAACACCTTGGTGCCGATCGAAGGCACGCCGATGGCCGACAACCAGAAGGTCGCGTGGGACGAACTCGTGCGCATGGTCGCCGCGGCACGCATCCTCATGCCGACCAGTTTCGTGCGCCTCTCCGCGGGTCGCACCGAACTCAGCCACGAGGCCCAAGCGATGTGCTTCCTGGCCGGCGCGAACTCGATCTTCGTCGGGGACGAACTGCTCACGACCCCCAACCCGGGCCCCTCCGGCGACGCCCAACTGCTGGGCATGCTCGGCCTGCAGGCCATGGGTGAGCGGGCCTAGCCCGGCCCAGAATCATCGCGAAAACGGTGATTCGGCCTCGATGTCGGCCCCCAACGAGAACCTGGACGACGCGCTCGAGCGTGAACTGCGTGCCCTGGCGGAGGCCGGCCTGCGGCGCGAGATCCCGCCGCAACCGAGCGGCTTCGACTTCGTGTCGAGCGATTTCCTGGGCCTCGCGCGACACCCGACGGTCATCGACGCCGTCGTCGACGCTACGCGCGAACAGGGCGCGGGTGCCACGTCCGCACGACTCCTGGGAGGCGACGCTCCAGCGCATCGCATCGCCGAGAAGGAAGCCGCGGACTGGTTGGGCGCCCAGGACGCGCTGCTGTTCCCGTCCGGATATCAAGCGAACCTGGGAATGCTCGGCGCACTCGCTGGTCCGGGCGACCTGATCGTCAGCGATGAACTCGCGCACGCGTCGTTGATCGATGGCGCGCGCCTGTCCCGCGCACGCGTCGCCGTGTTCCGTCACAACGACGTGGAGCATGCACGCGCGTTACTGGCGGATGCACGAGGTGCACGGCGCAAACTGCTCGTCACCGAAGGCGTGTTCAGCATGGATGGCGACGTCGCGCCGCTCGCGGACCTCGCCTCGGTCGCTCTCCAGTCGGGCGCACACCTGATCGTCGACGAAGCCCACGCGGCGGGCGTGATCGGTCCGGCGGGTGCGGGTGCCTGGGCGGCGGCGGTCGCACAAGGAGCCGACGCTACGGCGCTCGCGGCCCGCGTGGTGACCGGCGGCAAGGCGCTCGGTCTGGCGGGCGCATTCGTGGTCGGTTCCAGCCGACTGCGGGACGTCTTGATCCATCGTGCGCGCTCCTTCGTGTTCACCACCGCACCTCCGCCCGGTCTCAGTGCCGGTCTGGCCCAGGCGATGCGGTGCGCACGTCGGGCCGACGGAGCGCGCGACCTCGTGCGAACGCTTGCGGAGCACCTGACCACCGGTTTGGGGCTCCCGACGCCGGCAGCAGCCATCGTGCCGGTGCCCGTCGGGGACTCCGACGAGGCCATGCGGCTGGCCGCCGACCTGCGCGCCGCCGGCCTGGAGGTCCGGGCCGTGCGTCCACCGACCGTTCCCAAGGGCACGGCGCGCCTGCGGATCACGGTGCATGCGTCCAACACCGCCGAGCAGGTCGATGCGCTGATCGCCGCGTTGAAGAAGCGACCAGCGCCCTCACCCGCCGAGGCGCCGGTCGTGCGCGCTCGTGCCCTGGCCATCGTCGGCACCGATACGGATGTGGGCAAGACGGTCGTCTCCGCCTTGCTGGCCCGCGCGGCCGCACGCATCGGCACGACCGCCTACTGGAAACCCGTTCAGACCGGCACCGATCTCGACACCGAAACCGTGCGCGGGCTCTGCGCCGACACGGCGGTGCGCTTCCACGAACCGACGCATCACTTCCCGCTCCCTGCGTCTCCGCACGAGGCGGCCGCGGATGCAGAAAGCGCCGTGGATCCGGACCTGCTCGAACGCGTCCTGGCGGGTCATCGCCGCGAGACCGAAGGTTGGTTGATCGTGGAACCCGCGGGTGGGTTGCACGTGCCGTTGACCGACGAGGTCTGGTCGAGCGATTGGCTCGCCCGCGTGCGACCCGAGGTCGTTCTGGTCGCGCGCTCGGGACTCGGCACGCTGAACCACACGCTGCTCACGATGGAGGCGTTGCGCGCACGCGCCCTGATTCCTCGGGCGTTGTTCCTGATGGGTGAACCCCACGCATCGAATCGACGTACCCTGGCGGACGCCACGGGGCTCGACGTGCACGAGGTGCCGGTTCTCGAACCGCTCGATGCGCGAGCCCTGGACGCCTGGCTCGATGCCCACGACCTCGGTTCCCTATTGCGTTGACGCACGAAACGGCCCCCAGCACCCCTCCGCCGCACGATGCGGCCCCCCAGACCGACGACCTCGTCCTCCGCGATGCGTCCGTCTGTTGGCATCCCTACACCCAGCATGCGCTCGAGCCCCACGCCCTGCCGGTGGCGAGCGCGAAGGGTGCCTGGCTCGAACTGACCGACGGTCGGCGCATCTTCGACGGCATCTCGTCGTGGTGGGCGACGCTGCACGGTCACGGCAACGAGCACCTGATCGGCGCGCTGCAGACGCAACTCACGCGGCTCGACCATGTCCTGTTCGGCGGCGCGACGCACGAACCGGCCGTGCGCTTGGCCGAACGACTGATCGAGCACGCGCCCGCCGGATTGACGCGCGTCTTCTACTCGGACAACGGCAGCACCGCCATCGAGGTCGCCCTCAAGATGGTGTTGCAGCGCTGGGTCCACCTGGATCAACCCGAGCGTCGCGTGATCGTCGCGCTCGACAGTGCGTACCACGGCGACACGTTCGGCGCCATGTCGGTCGGCGACCCCGATCCGTTCTTCCAGGCGTTCGCCCCGTTCCTCTTCGAGGTGCGCCGCGTTCCTCCGACCGAGGACGCGATGGTTGCTGCACTCGAGGATCTGGGCTCCCGCGCGGCCGGCGTCATCCTGGAACCGCTGCTCCAGGGCGCCGCCGGCATGCTCGTCCAATCCGAGGCGTACGTTCGCGCAGTACGCGCAGCCTGCGACCAGCACGGTATCCCGCTCATCGCAGACGAGGTCATGACGGGTTTCGGGCGCACCGGCGCCATGTTCGCTTGTGATCGCGCCGGCATCGCCCCGGACCTGCTGTGCCTCGCCAAGGGCTTGACGGGCGGCATGTTCCCGATGTCGGCGACGCTGGCCACCGAGTCGTTCTTCGAGGCCTTCCTGGCCCAGGACAAGAGCCGCGCGTTCTTCCACGGCCACACGTTCACCGCTCACCCGGGCGGTTGCGCGGTCGGCCTGGCCTCGCTCGACCTGCTGCTCCAGGACGACGTCCCGGCCAGGCTCGAGGCGATTGGTGGCCGGATTCGAGCCGGAATCGCCCATTTGAGCGATCACCCGAAAGTGCGCGACCTGCGCGGCATCGGCGGCATCGCCGCGATCGAGCTCGAGCCTGAATCCGGGTCGGGCGGCTACCTGGCCGGCCAAGCCCCCAGGTTGCGCGCGGCCGCGATCGAACGCGGGGTCCTGCTGCGCCCGTTGGGCAACGTGCTGTACGCGATGCCGCCCGCGTGCACGACCGATGAGGAAGCGGACCGGGTCGCCGCGGTCATGGTCGAGCTCGTCGACGTCTGATCCCCCGGTCGTGGGTTGGCTGCGACCTGCGCTCCGGCTCAGCTCGGGTCGCGCGCGGCCCGTAACGACGAATACGGGTTCGTGAACACTGCGCGAGGCGCAGCGTTTTGCGCGACGCCGATCAGGCGCCCAAGCGCTGGGCCAGATCGACGACCCGCGCTTCCTGCGCGCCGGCTTCGAGCCCGCCACGCCGCGCG
>JAJDEX010000040.1 GCA_029259575.1 Planctomycetota bacterium
GGAAGCCACGCCTGTGGACCTCTTGGGCACCGTCAAGCACGGACGTCGAGCCGAGGAATGCTCCGCCGAACTCGGGATCGCCGTGGGGACCGACAACGTCGCCTGCGCGCGCGAAGCGGCGACGATCGTGCTGGCGCTCAAGCCGTACCACGTCGGAGACGTGATCGAGGAGCTGGCAGCAGCCGGCGCTTTGGATCATGGACCGCGCATCGTGTCGCTCGCCGCCGGTGTGCGTACGTCGACGATGGAAGCGTCCGCTGGTCGCGATCTACCCGTCGTGCGCGCCATGCCGAACACGCCCGCGCGCATCGGTGAAGGGATGACCGTCGTGTCCGCGGGAGCGCACGCCACGGACGAGGACCTCGACGCCGCCGAAGCGTTGTTCCGTCCGCTCGGCCGCGTCACGCGGTTGGACGAGGAACACATGGACACGGTCACGGGCCTCTCGGGCTCCGGACCCGCGTTCGTCTACGTCATCCTCGAAGCGTTGGCGGAAGGCGGCGTGATGATGGGCTTGCCGCGCAAAGTCGCGTTGGAATTGGCTGCCCAAACCGTGCAAGGCGCAGCGCGCTTGGTGTTGGAGACCGGCCGCCATCCCGCCGAGCTGAAGGACGAGGTCACGACACCCGCCGGATGCACGATCGCCGCGTTGATGATGCTGGAAGACGGCAAGCTTCGTTCGGTCCTCGCGCGTGGCGTCCAGGAAGCCGCCCGCGCTGCCAAAGAACTCGGCTGACCGAAACAGGGATGCCCGAATCGGCTCATGGTCGTTCGGACCCCGGAACCTGCCTACGGTGATACCCTCGGGTCATGAGTCTCCTCATGATGGCGCAGTCGTTGACGTTCTTGGTCGCTGGCGGACTCGGGGGACAAGGGGATACCTGCTCGGACCCGATCCAGATCGCGTGTGAAGGGACGTTCGCGTGGGACAACGCGCCGGCCACGACGTCCGGGTTCGATGGGGGAGATGCGCTGACCTGCATGAGTCCGGCGAATGCGGACCTGAGCGCGACCGGACAGATCCACGGCGATCTCTTCTTCGACTGGACGGCTCCGTGCGATGGCGACTTCCGGTTCGACACGGAAGGATCGGCGGAGGCCACGAACACCAGGCTCAGCGTGCATCTCGGCAACTCGTGTTCCGCGGTGTGCATCGCATCGGACGACGACAGCGGAGTGACCCCTGCGACGTCCTCCTCGTTGACGACTCCGTTGTTGGCTGGGGATCGCTGCCTGATCCAGCTCGGGTCGTGGAGTTCGACGGACGTTCGGGGCGACGGTGTCCTGAACATCACCAACATGCTCGGTGCTTGCCCGTCGTGCGGCCTCTCGGACTTCCTTGGGTGCTCTCCTGCCAGTCCCCACTACCTGGGTGGTTGGGCGACCCTCGTGAACTCCTCCTTCTTCACCGGAGCCGGTTCCGGTATGCACCTCGAATGCACGGACGGCCCGCCTGGTGAATTCGGGTTGTTCTTGATCTCCACAGATCACAGCAGCTCCCTACCCATCTTCAACGGCGTTCTCTGCCTCGACTCCCCATTTGGCCGCTACAACTCCAAGGTCGCAGCGAACCAGGGTCTGCCCCAGCTGAACTCGGCCGGGCTGTTCGACGCGGCTGGCGTGCTGCAGAACGTGGCGGGCACGTCGACGGTGGGCAGTGGTTTCGATGTGCCGTTGGAGCTCCCTTTCAGTCCCGCGGGACAGACGATCTCACCGGGCGACACCTGGGCCTTCCAGTGTTGGTTCCGCGATCGAGTCGGAACACCGCCCGTACCTGGCAGTTCGGCGAACTTCTCGGACTCCCTCCGAATCACCTTCTAGGAGCCGCTCGGGACACGCGCGGCAGGCACTGGCGCTTCGGACTCGCGTCCCTCGGTTCACCTCGGGTCGATCTGGCAGCCCAGGTGCGAGCTGCAGATGTCCTTCATCGCTTCGCGTGAGGTGTTGAAGGCGAGGATGATCGAGCCGCTCGCGGGCGTCAGGTCGCCGATCAGGTAGAGGCCTTTGACGTTGGTCTCGTACCCCGCCGTGACCTCGGGGAGCTTGCCCTCGAACTCGATGCCGACCTCGCGCAGGAAGTTCTGGGGCGTGCTGCCGCCCAAGGCGTAGACGGCGTGATCGAACGTCACGTCCGCGATGTTCGGTTCGACCATGTGTGCGGTGACACGTCCGTCCGATTCGCTGAGGGACTCGATGTTGCTGCCGCGCAGGATCGTCACCTGCTCGCGTTGTTCCAGCGCACGCAGGCTCTCGCGGTTCAGTTGCGTCATGCGGTCGAACGAGTCCCGGCGGTAGCTGAGCGTTACCCGGTTGCCGCACTGCACGAGGTACTGCGCATACTCCGAGGCCGAGTCCCCGCCACCGACGACCAGCACGTCCTGGTCCTCCAGGACCGTGGACGTCACGTCGAAGTGCACCTTGGAGCGGGCTGCGGGCGGGATCTTGTAATCCGGCTTGTTGGGACGCCCCAGGATGCCGATGGCGATGACGCACACACGGCAAGGATACGTGGAGTCGCCGGTGCGAACATCGAACCCGTCGTCCTCACGACGCTCGATCCCGTGCACCGATTCGCCGTAGCGCACGTCGAGTTGGTGGTCCGCGATCGCCTGATCCAGATAACTCAACGTCTCGTCCTTCGAGAGGTCCGGGATGCACATCACCCCGTTGCAGATCGCCGGCTTGCCCTTGTAGTTGGCCTCGACCAGCTTCTTCTCCGGATAGAACTTCCGGATCGACCAGGAGTGCGCTTCGCCCTTTTCGAGGACCAGCAATTTGTCGGCGGCGATGCCCGCGGACCGGGCTTCGGCCGCCATGGAGAGGCCGGCAGGTCCGGCTCCGATGATGATGAGGTCGTACATGGCTGGGTCAGTCATCCATTCCGTCGGGGTGGCAGTTGAGGCAGGCGTTGCTCTCCCAGATGAAGCCGGGCACGTCGTCGTGCTCGTCGTCCATCTCGCGGAAGTTGTGATCGTGACAATCGATGCACGAGAACGCCGGCGGCATGTTCGTCGTGTGGCAGTCTGCGCAACCCAAGTTGTGATCGCCAGTCGTCGGGAAGCTGTGGTTGAACGTCGCCGGAGTCCACGCGATCGGCGTATGACAGGACTCGCAGTTCGTCCCGAAGCCCGACGCCGTGTGGGGGGGGCTCATGGTCCCGTTGTAGTCGCCCGAGTGGCAGGCGAAGCAGTCCGTCGCTGTTCCGGCATAGACTCCACCGCCGTGGCACTGCATGCAATCCACAGCGGCGTGTGCTCCCGACAACGGCCAGGAGTGATTGAAGGTCGCGGGTGTCCAGGCGAGCGTGCTGTGACACGCTCGACAATTCGTGTCGAACATCGATG
>JAJDEX010000391.1 GCA_029259575.1 Planctomycetota bacterium
AGTCGTTCGGCGGCCAGTACGTGACCGCCGAGGACATGAACATCGGCATTCCGGACCTCGAGATCGTCAAGCAAGAGACGGCCCACGTCACCGGCCTGTCCCGCGAGTCCGGCAGCTCGGGCAACCCCAGTCCGTACACCGCCTACGGTTGCATCGTCGGTCTGGTGGCCGCGGTCGACTTCTACTTCGGCAGCCCCGACCTGACCGGCAAGCGCGTCCTGATCCAGGGCGTCGGCGCCGTCGGTGGACGCATGGCCGTCCTGCTCAAGGAGAAGGGGGCGCACGTCATCATCTGTGACGTCAACGACCAGCGCGTCGAGGACCTCGCCAAGGAACACGGCTTCGAGGTCGTCGACGACGAGGTGCATCTGGACGTCGAATGCGACGTCTACGCGCCCTGTGCGCGCGGCGCGGGCCTGAACGACGACACGATTCCGCAGCTCAAGTGCAAGGTCATCGCCGGCTGCGCGAACAACGTGCTGCTCGAGCCCAAGCATGGTGAGGACCTGCGCCAGCGCGGGATCCTCTACACCCCGGATTACGTCATCAACGCGGGTGGCATCATCAACGTCGGCGTCGAGGTCAACTTCCCGGGCGGCTACGACGAGGCTGAAGCGATGCGCCGCATCGAAAACATCGACGACAACTTGAAGGAGTTGTTCACGATCGCCAAGGAAGAGGGCATCCCGACCAACGTGGCCGCCCAGCGTCTGGCCGAGCGCCGCATCGCCGCGGCGCGCTCGACCAAGCAGGCCTAGTTCTCTTCGGATCGGGCGCGCCCACGTGATGGGGCGCCCGCACTTCGAACCATGCCCGATCCCCAAGGCCCCTCCGACGGCACCGGGCAGCCTCCCCTGGCGGCTCCTGGACGTGGTCGGCGAACGTTCACCATCGTGATGCTGGTCGCCCTGATCGGCCTGCCGTTCGCGGTGTCGATGCAGTTGCAGAATCGAGCTCACGGTCCGGTCGCCGTCCCGGACCAGCCCGGCGGCGTTCTCGAGGGGCGGTTGACGACGCCCACCGGCGAGCCGGCCGAGAACGTCGAGGTCATGGTCTTCGTTCTGACCCAGGTCCCTGCGCGGGAACCCGCGGTCCAGACGCGCAGCGCGACGGACGGAACGTGGACCTTGGACGTGCCGCCGGCCAAGGACGCGGCCTATCTGCTGCGTATGGGCGGTGGTCCCTGGCAGTGGGCGAGCCGCTCGATCGCCTTCGCGGACGCGGATGGCGCGCCGCTCGTTCCGGACCCGATCGAACATCAGCTGATCGAAGGCTGCACCCTCGTGCTGCAGATCACGCGCAAGGACGGCAAGCCGACGGGCCCGGCGAAGGTGTTCGCCGAAGGTGCGTTCGAGGGAGGTGGATTCTTCGATCCTTTCCAGCGCAAGCTCTCCCGCGAACAGAGCTTCGACGACGCGGGCGAGATTCGCATGGACGGGTTTCCTCCGATGGAGGGCAAGGCCCGCGTCGTGCTCGACTCCGGGATCACCGTGACCGTGCCCCTGTTGCTGGTCCTCGGCGAGAACGTCTTGTCGTATCAGTTGTAGAGGCGTAGAACGTCTGTGGGGCCGTGGAAGATCCATGTCGACACATCGCCCATCACGTCTCGTCCGTCGGAGCATCCTGGGATGCCTGACCCTCGCTGCCCCCCTGTTCGTCTGCTCCGCCTGCGAAGCGCCGAACGCAAGTTCCGAAGTGCTGCAGCACACGCTCGTGCAAGCCGTCGATGACGGCGCGTTCTTCGGCCAGGCCCGCTTCTCGGTGGGGTTGGGCGAGAAGCCCTCGCCGCTGTCGTTGGCGGTTTCGCGCGGAGGCCTCTACAGCGACGCGCCGCTCCTGTTCCACAGCGAGACGAGCGCACCGACCGAAACGACCCTCGATTGGAGCTACGACCGTTCGTCGGTGATGTTGCAGCTGGGCACGGTGGAGACGGACGACGGCTGGGATCTCGAGGTCGCGGGAGGCATCGGGCAGCGCACGTTGCAGATCGAGCGCGCCGGCGACCGGTTCGTCAACGAGCACGACGCCCTGGTCGGCGAGATCACCGCGACCGCCCCACTCGCGCCCGGCTTCGGGTTGCGCACCCGGACCTACGGGTCGACCAATCACTTGTTCGGATGCTCCGATGGTGCGTCCGTTAAAACGGGCGGGTTGGAAGCCGGATTGATCTTCGGCCGACGCCAAGAAGGCTTGCAGTTCTTCATCGGGTACGGAGCTTGGTCGTACGGTTCGCTGGGCGGCGGACCGGACGCGGGACCGTTCCAGGACCTGCAGGTCGAATCGAGCGGGTTGGTGCTGTCGCTCGAGTTCGGGTTCTAGACCGGACGCTTCACGCCGCATCCTGGTGACGGCCGATCTGGATCTGCCGTTGTCCTATCCAAGCGAACGCCCCCGCGTGGCAGCAGCCGACGCGGGGGCGTTTCTCGTCGACGGCCGACCTCGGTGGGTACCGAAGCCGCCGTCCTCAGCGATCAGGTGTTCCTCAGGGGAACGTCACTTCGACCATGTTCGAGAAGTTCGAAGACATCCCGCCGCCGACGGTCATGTCGCGGTACCACAACTGGAAGAACCACGTCTCACCCGAGTTGATCAGCATGCCGGGGGGCGCGAAGGGCGCCTCGGTGGGAATGTCGAATCCCAGTCCGCCGGCGGACGTCGCCGTACCAGACATGTTCTCGAACTCGCCAGTGACCTGGTTGAACGTGCCGAGCGAATTCAGCTGCGGGTAGCTCTGGTTGCCGGCGATGAGCGTGTTGTAACGACCCCACGGCGCACCCAAGCAGAGGATGCCGCTGTTGGGCACGGTGATGTTCTGGCTGCCGTCCATGGACGCCACGAAGAAGCCCATGCTGGAGAAGCTCGTCGGGCCGTTCGAGGCCGAGAGGTGCAGGTCGCTGCCGATGCCGGAGCCGAACGACGAGCCGCTCAGGTCGACCGACATGCCGTCGATGTGGTTCAACGCGGGGTCGCAACCGATGGTGATGTCGTTCGAGACCGCGCAGACGAAGCTGTTGGACTGGATGAACACCGCCGAGTCGTACGCCGTGTCACCGGCATCGCCGACCGCCAGTTTGATGTGGTTGATGCCGGGGTTGACGGCCGCGCTGACCGTCAGGACCACGGTCAGACCGTCGTACTCGATGTCCACTCCGCACACGGCGGGCGTGGCGCAGTCGTTATCGATGTAGAACCCAGGGTTCAGGCCGTTGTTGACGGTGTCGATCGTGACCGCCGTGATGCCGTCGGGCAGCAACGCAGCGTTGACGCCGTTCACGAAGAATCCGAAGACGTCGTTGTAGGCGCTGTTCACGTACTCGTTGTACTCCTCGGATGCGAAGACGTAGTTGAACGTGATGAACTGAATGGAGCTGCACTCGAAGTCGAATTCGAGCACCGAGGCGTCCTGGGTCGTGAACCCGGGAACCAGGAGGTCGAGATCGGGGTCTCCTGCGCCACCGCAGAAACCGGTCGTGCTTCCGGAGATGTTCGGACCGAACGCGTCGTTCACGTTTCCGGTGGAGAGCATCAGTCCGCTCTCGAACCCGACGATCCCCGTTCCACCGGTGAACGTCCCGGCACAGACGACGTCCCCGGCAAACGTCACGTTGGAGACTCCGACCCCGCCACCGCCGACGATCGCGTTGACGAGATCGGTCGGGGTCTGGGTCGACATGTCTTGAATGGAAAGCTGTGCTGCGGCGGGGGCAGCGAGCAGAATGGATACAGGGATCAGGTAGGCAGGTGTTCTCACGGACGTAGTCCTCGCGAAGGATTGCTAGTGTCTCCCCGTCGGTTGGCTAGCGAAGGACGAGGAGGGGTGGCGGAAGCCACCATGCCCCAGGCTAGAGGTGATCCTAGGAATGCGCTATTAGCTGTCCGTGCGGACTTGCCAGCTGGTCTCCTGGCGTAAACCCGAATCGGATGCCCCCCGGGGTGCCCTGGAAGGGACCAGGACCTCCGGGTCCCCGGTCCGGACGTCGGCGCTGTCCCAGAACGATTCAGAATCGGAGTTGCGCACGACTTCGAGGTCTTCCGGCCGGACCCTGCGCACCATCGCGGCAGGTGGGAAGGTCACACGTTGCGGCGCATGCACGCGGCCCGGGTGCCCTGGTTCGGACGGGCGCGCGGGCTACGTCCAAGTCGTGTGCGGCTCGTTCTCCGGCAGCGAAAAAGCGAGTTTTCCCTCACAGCATTCCGTGGGGATCGTCCAGGATCCCGCCGTGCCGACCGTCCTCAAACTTCTACTCGCAGTCCTCATCGGGCTAGCGACCTCCGTTGAAGAGGATACTGACAGGTCTGTGAACGCCGGGTGCGACGACGTCGACCCGTCGATCGCCGCCAGGGCAATGGACACCCATACGATGCCGTATGGGGATGATGGGGACGATGAGGGTGAGGACGTCTACAGTCCGTCTCTCCTCCATTCGGAGAGTCCTCCCCCTGTCGTCGAACGAGTCTTGCCTCAAGCGACGAGCGTGTGGGCCGGAACGGCTCACGTGGGGTTCGAGGCGCGCGGCCCTCCCCGGGCTTAGACCTCCCATCGTTGCCGGTTCGCGACACGTCGAGACTTTCGACGATGACGCAACCTCCGCGAGCTCGTGCGCCCGGGGCTCGAGGCTCTTCCTTTAGAGCTATCTAGATCCCGAGTTCATGCGGCCTTTCATGGCTGCAGGTTGCGACGCAAGCAACCGCGGGGAACGGGACCGTCAGCGACAGCGTGAGGTCGAAGGATCCGTTCTTGCGCACGCTCCATCCCGGCGTGCGAACCGAGGTGGAAGGTCCGAATCCAGGACTCCCTCGCTTCGGAACGACTCACGCCGACTGCTCGCCGTGCGTCCCGCCTGCCCCCACGTTCCCCACGAACGCGCACGTGCCGAGCGCGAGCCTCCTGCGCATCCGTTCGAGGCACCCCAGATTCCAACGTCTCCATCCCAGCAACCATGAAACTCTCATCGATCCTCGTCACCCTCTTGCCTTGCTTGTGCCTGGCCTCCACGGCTTGCAAGCCCGGCCACGCGGAGGAGGGCCACGGGAAGCACGAGGTCGAACACACGATCGTCGTGACCTCCCCCGTTGCCAAGAGCATCGTGGCGACCCAGAAGTTCGTCTCCCAGATCCACTCCCGTCGGCACATCGAAGTCCGCGCGATGGAGCGAGGCTTCCTGGAGGAGATCCAGGTACAGGAAGGCCAGTCGGTGAAGAAGGGACAGCTGCTGTTCAAGCTCCTGCCGGTCATCTTCAAGGCCCGTCTGCACGGCGAAGAGGCGGAGCTACAACGCGTCGCGATCCAACTGCAGAACACCGAGAAGCTGTTCGAGCAGAAGGTGGTCTCGGACCAGGAGGTCGCGCTGGCGCGGACCGAATGGGAGAAGGCCAAAGCCAACGTGGAGCTCGCGACGGCCGAGCTGGCGTTCACCGAGATCCGGGCCCCGTTCGACGCGATCCTCGATCGTCAGTACGAGCAGGAGGGCAGCCTCATCGAGGAGGGCGACATGCTGACCACGTTGTCCGACAACGCCGTGATGTGGGTCTACTTCAACGTCCCCGAGGCCGACTACCTGGACTACAGGGTGATCCCGGGTGCCGTCGATCCAGCGAACCAACAACTGCTGAAGCTGCCGAACACGAGGATCGAACTTCAGTTGGCCAACGGCAAGGTCTTCGACCAGGCGGCCGGCGACACCGTCACGGTGGAATCCACTTTCGACAACGAGACCGGAACCATCCTGTTCCGCGCCGACTTCCCGAACCCGATTGGACTGCTTCGCCATGGCCAAACGGGGACGCTGTTGATCCATCGCACGGTGGAAGACGCCATCGTCATCCCGCAGCGATCGACGTTCGAGATCCTCGACAAGAGGTACGTCTACGTCGTCGATGCGGATGGCGTCGCGCATCAGCGCACGATCACCGTCAGCCATGAAATGGACGATGTCTTCGTCGTTGGTTCCGGCGTCGAGATGAACGACAAGGTCGTGCTCGACGGAGTTCGTCAGGTCCGGGACGGAGCGCATCTGGAGTTCGAATATCGCGATCCGGAAGAGGCTCTTCAGAACCTGAAGTACCACGCGGAATAGCGCAGAGCAGGCACCAAGCACGAGCCGTTTCTCCAACAGCGATCCACCGGAACCATGTTCACAAAGATTCTCACAAGGCCTGCGCTCGCGCTCGTCACCGCAATCATCATCCTGTTCCTGGGCGGTCTGGGAATCGGAACTCTTCCGATCTCGCAATTCCCCAACGTCGCGCCACCGACGGTCTACGTGTCCATCGCGTACCCAGGCGCCAGCGCCAACGTGCTGACCGACTCGGTGATCATTCCGCTGGAGCAGTCGATCAACGGCGTCCAGAACATGCGCTACATGGTTTCGGACTCGACGAGCGCCGGCGAAGCGACGATTCGGGTGTTCTTCGAGCCCGGGACGGACCCGAACATCAACGTCGTGAACGTTCAGAACCGGGTCAACATCATGCTGAGTCGGCTGCCACCTTTGGTGGTGCGCGAGGGCATCCTGGTCAGCCAGGTCGTGCCGAGCATGTTGATGTACTTGAACCTCTACAGCACGGATCCGAACACCGATCAGAAGGACCTGTTCAACTACTCGAGCGTCTACATCATGCCTGTCCTCAAACGGATTCAGGGCATGGGCATCCCGATGAACCTCGGCAACCGCAGCTTCGCCATGCGGGTGTGGCTGAACCCCGAGCGCATGCGGGCCTATGACATCTCGGTCGAGGACGTCATGGATGCATTGGCTGAACAGAGCGTCATCGGTTCGCCGGGTCGCCTCGGGCAGGCCACCGGTATGACCTCGCAGTCGAAGGAATACGTCCTGACTTACGTGGGGCGCTACAACAAGGCGGAGCAGTACGGCAATATCATCCTGCGGGCCAAGTCCGACGGCGAGATCCTGCGGCTCAAGGATGTTTGTGTGGCGCCGCAGGGGTACGCGGAGGGGAAGGGGTTGGCCAGCGCAGATAGCGAGGCCTCCACCGACGGTGAGCGGGCGCCTCCAGGTTCGGGCCATGCAGGCTCCGGGCGCACGGTCCACAAGCACGAGGGCATCGAACTCGGCTCCGAGTTCTTCGACATCTATTCGGATGTGGACGGTCACCCGGCGGCATCCGTTGTGCTCAAACAAGCACCCGGCTCCAACGCGGCCGATGTCATCGAAGAGGTCAAGGCGACGCTGGAAGAGCTGAAACTGTCGTTCCCACCCGGAATGGACTACGAGATCGCCTACGACGTCTCCAAGTTCGTGGACGCATCGATCGACAAGGTGCTCCATACCCTGCTCGAGGCCTTCATCCTGGTCTCGCTGGTCGTCTTCATGTTCCTGGGCGACTTGCGCTCGACGCTGATCCCGACTCTGGCGGTTCCCGTGTCGCTCATCGGCACGTTCTTCGTCCTGAGTCTGATGGGCTTTTCCATCAACCTGATCACGCTCTTCGCGATGGTCCTGGCCATCGGCGTGGTCGTCGATGACGCGATCGTCGTGGTCGAGGCGGTCCACGCGAAGATGGCCGAGAAGCACTTATCGCCTTATCAGGCGACCCGGGAAGTTCTCAACGAGATCAGCGGCGCCATCGTCGCCATCACGCTCGTGATGACCTCGGTCTTCGTGCCGGTGACCTTCGTCCCCGGGCCGGTGGGAGTGTTCTACCGGCAATTCGGCGTCACGATGGCCACGGCGATCATTCTCTCCGGCGTGGTGGCCTTGACGGTCACGCCGGTGCTGTGCGCGATGATCCTCAAGCCGCACGCCAACGGCGATGACACCAGCAAGGACGCCGAGCAGAAGGTGGGCAAGGGGAGCCGGTTCCGGAAGGCCGCAGCCTACGCCTTCATCGGTTTACCGCTTCTGGCCGGACTGACCTATCTCTCTTACGAGTTGTGGGGCCCGATCGGACTCTTGCTGATCTTGACGCCTTTCGTGCAGCCCGCATTCAGTCGTGCGGTCGATGCCATCACCAATGTCTACGCGGGAATTCTGCGGCCGATCGTGACGCGCCGCGTGTTCACTTTGGGCGTCATCGGAGCCTTCGTCCTGGGCATCGTCGCCGTGAACACGCGCATGGCCAGCGGATTCATTCCGGGTGAGGACCAGGGCATCATCTATGCCGTTCTTCAGACGCCGCCCGGTTCGACCCTGGAGTACACCAACGCGAGGTCTCAAGAGCTCGAGAAGATCGCCAAGGGCATCGAAGGCGTCACTTCCGTCACGTCCGTGGCCGGCTACGAGGTGTTGACCGAGGGGCGAGGCTCGAACGCGGGCACCGCCATCATCAACCTGAAGGCTTGGAACGATCGCGATCGAACGGCGGCCCAGATCATCGAGGAGCTCGAGAAACGCACGCAGAGCATCAGCGACGTCAAGCTGGAGTTCTTCGAGCCACCGGCGATCCCCGGATTCGGCGCAGCGGGAGGAATCTCGGTGCGCGTGCTCGACAAGACTCAGTCCAGCGTTGCCGACTACCAAAGGCTTGGCGAAGTCAACGACGCGTTCATCGCCGAGCTCGAGCAGCGCGAGGAGATCAAGAACCTCTTCACGTTCTACGCGTCGGACTATCCGCAGTACGAGCTCGTCATCAACAACGACATCGCCATGCAGAAGGGCGTCTCGATCGAGACGGCCCTCGAGAACCTGAACATCCTCATCGGCAGCACCTACGAGCAGGGATTCATCCTCTTCAACCAGTTCTACAAGGTGTACGTCCAGGCTTGGCCGCAGTTCCGGCGGATGCCCGAGGACCTCAACGATCTGTTCGTCAAGAACGACAGCGGAGAGATGGTCCCGTACAGCGCCTTCATGCAAATGGTCAAACAGCAGGGGCTGAACGAGATCACGCGTTACAACCTCTATCCGTCCGCCGCCATTCAATGTGTCCCAGCATCCGGCTACTCGAGTGGCCAGGCCATCGAGGCGATTCAAGAAGTCGCCGAGGCGACGTTGCCGCCAGGCTACGACCTGGGTTGGGAGGGCCTCTCCTGGGACGAGTCCAAACAAGGCAACGCCTCGCTCTACATCTTCTTCGTCGTGGTCGCCTTCGTGTACTTGGTACTCGTCGGACAGTACGAGAGCTTCTTGATCCCCCTGGCCGTGATCTTGTCCCTGCCGATCGGCGTCTTCGGCGCATTCTGGTTCCTGCAAGCGGTTGGCCTGGCGAACGACGTTTGGGCTCAGCTAGGGCTCATCATGCTCGTCGGCCTACTCGGCAAGAACGCGATCTTGATCGTCGAGTTCGCGGTGCAACTGCGCCGCGAAGGGATGACGCTCAAGGAAGCGGCGATCGAGGGCGGCAAGGTCCGGTTCCGCCCGATTCAGATGACCTCGTTCGCCTTCATCGCCGGTTTGATTCCGCTCGTCGTCGCCACGGGCGCCGGCGCGATCGGCAACCGAACCATCGGCACGGCCGGTGTCGGAGGAATGCTCCTCGGAACGGTCGTCGGCGTCATCCTGATCCCGGGCCTCTACTACGTGTTCGCCAAGCTCGCTGACGGCAAGAAGCTCTTGCGCGACGAAACGGACGAGCCTTTGACCGAGTTGGTGAGCGATTCACGTTCGCTGCATGCGTCAACGTCCCACGACTCGAACGATTGACATGTTCCAGACTTCCATGCCCAAGTACTTGAGCTCTGTTCTCCGGATCCGACCGGCCCTCTTCGTCTCCTTCGCGATTCTTGCAGTCGGCTGTGTTCCAGCCCTACACGAAGAACTCTTGCGCGAGCCCGACAGGCAACTCCCCGAGACCTTCGGTCCTGCCTGGAACTCCGATGTTCCAGGCACGGACTCCACGTCCGTGGAGGTTCCTTGGCGCGACTACTTCAAGGACGCCGAACTTGGAGCGCTCATCGAAACGGCACTCGACAACAACCAGGAGCTGAACATCCGTATCCAGGAGATCGTCGTCGCTCAGAACGAGATCCTGGTGCGGACCGGTGAGTACCTACCGAGCGTCGACGTCGGCGTCGGCGCCGGAGTGGAGAAGGTGGGGCTGGTCACGAGCCAGGGCATGAGCGACGAGGCCCATGGCGTCCCGGAGTCGTTGGGCGACTATCGCCTTGGGTTTTCCGCCTCGTGGGAGGTCGACATCTGGAATCGACTGCGCAACTCCGCCCGGGCGGCCACGCTCCAATACCTCGCGAGCATCGAAGGTCGAAACTTCATGGTCACTCGTATCGTCGCCGAGATCGCGACCACCTATTACGAGTTGACCGCTCTCGACAGGCAACTCGAAGTCCTGCGACAGAACATCGAGCTGCAGAGCAATGCCCTGGAGATCGTGAAGCTCGAGAAGGCCGCGGGCGTGGTGACCGAATTGGCCGTCCAGCGATTCGAAGCGGAGGTCCTGAAGAACCGTAGTCTTCAGTTCGAACTGGAGCAGAAGATCGTCGAGACCCAGAACCGGCTCAGTTTCCTGGTCGGCCGCTATCCCCAAACGGTTCCCCGGAATGCCACCAGCCTCGACGACACGACGCCCATGATCGTGCAAACCGGCATTCCCTCTGAGTTGCTGGAGAATCGCCCGGACGTCAAACAGGCCGAGCTCCAACTGGCCGCGGCAGATTTGGACATCCAAGCCGCGCGCGCGCGCTTCTACCCGTCCCTCAGCATCGAAGCGGGTCTCGGCCTCGAGTCCTACAAGGCGGACCGTCTGCTGAGCTCGTCGGATTCGATCTTCTACGGAATCGGTGGCGGTCTGGTCGCTCCACTCGTCAACCGGCGAGCCATCAAAGCAGAGTACTCCTCCAAGGGCGCGGAGCGTTTGAAGGCCGTGCTCCAGTACGAACAAACGCTATTGCTCGCCTTCACGGAAGTCGCGAACCAGCTGTCGATGATCGACAACCTGCAGAAGAGCTACGACCTGCAGTCCCAACAGGTCAGCATCCTCGGCCAGGCGATCGAGGTCTCGAACACGCTCTTCCAGTCGGCGCGCGCGGACTACATGGAGGTGCTGCTGACGCGGCGCGATTACCTCGACGCCCAAATGGAGTTGATCGACACACAACTCGCCCAGAAGAAGGCCACGGTCAACGTGTACCAAGCGCTGGGTGGCGGCTGGCGCTGACGTGAAACCCACGGTGGCGTACGACTCCGTATCCAATCGACCAACGCGCGCCCCCGTCACCGGGAGCGCGCGTTGCTCCTTGGATGCGGTATCGCACACCAACCGGTGTTCTTCTTGGCGCGAGTACCGCGCCAAACCTGGAAACGCACATGACTCAGGCGGTGACGGAATACGGTGCCTGGCACTGTTCAGTACCTGGGTCATACGGTTCGTACCGTGCACCCGCCGCCCCGCAGGGGCAGCGGGTGCACGGTACGAACCGTATGACCCAGGTACTGAACAGTGCCAGGCACCGTATTCCCGTCAATAACTCCTGCGGCGTTGCGCTCGTACGCGTTGAGATTCAATGTCACGTCTTCGACCTCGGGATGGTCCCAGACGGATTCGGCCAGAATGAATCGGTTCGAGTTCGTGTGTTCGTTGAACTTGGACAGCTCTACTACGACCGCGTGAGGGACCCTTGCCGCTCGATACACCGAGTAGTCCTCTTCGAACAGCACACCAATCAGGAAGTCGAAGTGCTTCGCGGCGAGATCCCTGATCTGGCTCAGTTGGCGCGACCCATTGTGTTTCGTGCGTCGGCGAGCCTTGATCTCGTACTTGGTCCCGTCCGGCCCGACAGCGTCATGACCC
>JAJDEX010000392.1 GCA_029259575.1 Planctomycetota bacterium
GTGGTCGCCCTCTTCGGCCCGGCCGATCCGCTACGAACCGGACCGTACGGGCCGGATCACGTGGTCCTGCGTCGGCCCGGAGCTGGAACCGATCGGAACGTGGCTCTACCCGACGCGCTGATCGACCATCTGTCGGTCGACGACGTGGCTCGAGCGATTCGGGAGGGCTCCGACGGACCCCCGGGAATCCCCTCAGAATCACGTTTCTAGCCGGAGATTGACCTCTGGAGGGTGGTGAAGCCCGCCGGATTGCGGCATCCTGTTCGGCAGTTGGAGGATCGTTTCCGACAGCATCCGGCGGAACGAATTTCCATGCTCTCGAAGGCTGGCTCCACCAGTGTTCGCGAACCCTGAGCGGTGGTTCGAAGGACTTCAGATCCCTTCCCTTCCACGGTCAGGCTCAAAACGAAAATCCTTCTGATTTTTCCGTCCGGTTCGAGGCCGGATCCCGACTTAGAAGGGGACGCGAAGCTTCCACACCACGGATTTCAAGAACCGGTGGAACGCTGCGCGGCCTGATTCGCTCCAACCAGACCCCCCAAGGACGGTCCCCTGCCCGGCGTAGCCGACTAGGACCTCCTACGGACCACACACCCAGCTCTGCCCCAACATCGCTTCCGGCCTCAAGTCGCTCTGACCTGAACGCCGGGGTCCCACCCACCTGCCATCATGTCGCTCCGCTCCGCCCGAAGTCGCCCGGGAATCCTGTCCCGACTCCTGCGCCTTCACGACAACGAGACCCGTGGTCTCGATTTCGTGCGCAGTGCCAGCGAGATGGAGCGCGCCTTCCAAGCGGAACGCGCACGTGTCGAGCGCAAGGGTGGCGTCTTCTCGATGGTCGTTCTGGAATCGATCGGTGACGAGTCGGCGACGCTGCCGCTCGCGCGCATGCTCGAAGAGCGCATCCGCATCTACGATCACCTCGGCCGCCTCGACGCCAAGCGTCTCGCGGTCGTTCTGCCCGACACCGACCCCGAAGGTGCCTGGATCTTCGCCGACGACGTGCTGGCCCGCCTGGGCAAGCGCGGGTTGCGCGTGAACTGCGAGGTCTACGCCTATCCGTTGGATTGGCGCAACCGCACCCAGGACCAACAGGACGGCGAAAGCCGTGGCGACCAGTCCGGTTTCGGCTCGGGCGGAGACCAAGGCACCAACGCTCGCCCTGGATTCCGCGAGAAGGACGCGCCGGCCGCCCGCGCGGAGTTTCGCGCACTGGGCCCGACCGACTCCGTCGCGACTCCCTCCAAGGGTGAAGCGGACCATGCCGACGAACGCCTCGCTGACCTGAAGGACCGCAATGGGGATCGTCCCGTCGGTGACCTCGAGGTCGGCCTGATCGAGGACCTCTCGGTCCGTCGCCGCATCATCGACGTCCTGGTTTCGGGCTTCGTCCTGACCCTGGCGTCCCCGGTGCTGCTGACCGTGGCCTTGCTGGTCAAGCTCACGTCACCGGGCCCGGTGTTCTTCATCCAGAACCGAGCCGGACGCGGCGGACGCCCCTTCCCGTTCATCAAGTTCCGCTCGATGTACATCGATGCCGAGGAGCGCCGCGCTGCGCTCGAAGCCTCGAACGAGAAGGACGGCCCGATCTTCAAGATCAAGAAGGACCCGCGCATCACGCCGCTGGGCCGCTTCCTGCGCAAGTCCAGCTTGGACGAGATCCCGCAGTTCCTGAACGTGTTCCGCGGCGACATGACCTTGATCGGTCCGCGTCCGCCGCGCCTCGACGAAGTCGAGAAGTACGAAGCCTGGCAACGTCGACGCCTCGACATCACCGGTGGCTTGACCTGCATCTGGCAGGTCAGCGGTCGCAGCGAGGTCGGATTCGACGACTGGGTCCGCATGGACCTCGAGTACCAGCGCAAGCGCTCGACGCGCTTCGACCTGGGTCTGTTGTGGCGCACCGTCGGTGCCGTCGTGACGGGCCGCGGGGCGTACTGAGTCTCCCTCTGGTCTGGATCCACTTGCCGGATCCCCTGATTGGATTGCTGCAGGCGACCACGGGCAGGAATTCGTATCCCCTGGCTCATGAACGCCGTTCCGATTCCGGGACCACCGGCCGCCCCCACGGATCAGGCGGTCCACGCAGCCAGCACGGCTGCCCGTTGAGCGACGAAGTCCGCCAGAAGTCGCCGATGCAGATCGGCCTCGCGTTCGAGCCCCCAGCGTGCCGCGATCGACAAGGACCGGTGGGAATAGAGCGGCAGGAGGTCGACGAACACCTCGATCGGCATGTCGCAGCGCCGCGTGAATGCCTGCACGGCTAGGGCGACCTCCCGTGCGAAGCCACTGCCTCCGATCACGGTGTTCGACAACATCCCATCGCCGCGACCGTGGAGCTTCGTCGCCGTGCTGATGATCCAGCCGACCAGGTCGGCGCTGGGAAAGCCGCCCATCGTGAAGTTCTCGAAATCGATGACCGTATCCACGACCGTGCCACGCATGAGGACGTTGGCCGGGACCAGGTCGCCATGGGACGGACCGAGGAAGGCGGAGCCCTCGCTCAAGAACAGCTGAACCCAGGGAGCTGCCATGTCGATCGCACCCAAAGGCTCCAACATGGAAACCACGGCCTCGCGCTTGGCTTCAGCCTCGAAGACGTGGTGCGAACGGGAGGCTTCGACATAGTCGATCCACCACGCCGCGACCGATCGGAAGACCGGCAGAACCAGGGCATCTCGCTTGGAGGCGATCGCCTGAGCTGCGGGCTTGCCCGAGCGGAACTCCTTGAACAAGACGAGCCGGCCCGCGATGTGACGCGTCTCGAGGACCTGGTCGAGCGTACGCACGATCGGGGCTCCTTCGACCGCGTGCGCGGCCATGCGCAAGCTGGCCGCTTCGAGCTCCGTGTTCGCATCATCACCGCGAGGAACCTTGGCGATGCACAGGGGTCGGCCGCCTCGGTACAGGAAGAAGGAGACGAACCCCTCGTCGGATCGACTCCCGGGATGCAGGATCGCTTCGACGGACCCGTCGTCGGGCAGGTCCAGGATGTCCTGGCACGCACGAGCGAGGCTGCGGATCACCGCGTGGCCCTCACGACGTAAGCGGGACAGAACGTCCCCGCCAGGCCCAAGCGTTGGGCCCAGGCGATCCACGCCAGCCCCAACCTGGAGCGCAGCCCCCCACCTTGGCGAGCCGCATCCAGGTATTGCCGCAACATCGGCCCCTTCACCTCGCTGGCCACGAAGCGTGGCTTGCGGGTGTCCAGGAATGCGTAACTCACGTCGACCTGGCCGAATCCGGCGGAGCGCAACATCGTGCGATAGCCCGACTCGCTGGCAAGCTTGGCTCCACGGATGCGGCCGGACCGCACCGGACTGAATCGGTTGTCGGCGGTGAAGAGCAGGGACCCACCTGGGGCCAGACATTCCGCCAACCGCTCGAGCCTTTCGATCTTCCCGTCGCGCGGCAAACGCTCGAGCGCACCACCGAGAACGATGTGATCCACACCAGCCGGTCGGACGGGTACGCGCTCCGGTTGACTCGCAACGACGTCGAAGCACTCCCGGCCAGACAGGCGAGCGGCGTGCATCATGCAGCGCGCGACCTGCTCGTCCGGATTCGATGCAACGACATACGCCGCCGTTCGAGCGATCGTGACTGCGGTGAGGCTCGGACCTTCCGAGATGTCCCACACCGTCTTCCCAGCCAGGTCCGCGAGCATGGTCCAGTCCGCCCATGCGGCGTCGGGCAGATCTTCGGCACGGAACCCCGGCACGGTTGCGAGTCGGTGCGCGGCATCGGGCCAGTCCTCGGCCGTCATGCTTCGCAGAGCGGCAACGACTGCGGACGGTTTCGTCGCCGAGGGGGATTCGCTCCAAACGCCGTCGCCATCCTGTTGCCAGGCCAGGCAACATGGAACGCAACGGAGTTCGGCCGCGTCGAACGAGAGGTCTTGGGAACAGGTCGGGCAACCAGCCCAGCCCGAGCGTCCGGCGTCGATCGGGTCAGCCATGCGACTTGCGCGCACGGATCAACACCTGGCGACAGACGAACTCGCGCAGGAGTCCGAGCGACAGGGTTCGGATCCACTTCTCGGAGCGACGGTGCGTGTGGTAGACGACGCTCTCGACGGTCATGCCCTGGGCGCGAATCCAGCGCTCGGCCATCTTGCGCGTGGTCATGCGGATGTGCGTCGAGTCGAGGATGCCCGCGGTCTCGTAGCGGATCTCCCCTTTCACCAGCAACTGCCACAGCACGCTGGCGTGGCGGAAGTTGGGCACCGAAATGACGGCGGCGCCGCCGGGTTCCAGGGATTCGCACGCGCGGGCCAGAACCGCCTCGGGGTCGCGCAGGTGTTCGAGCACGTCCGGGAACACGAGGCAGTCGTAGGTCTCGCCGTCGAGTCGGTCCAGGCCGTCCTCGGCCGGGGCGTGGATGACCCGGATCCCGCGCGAGGCGGCCGCCTGGGCCGGTTCGGCTTGGATCTCGATGCCGGTGACGCGGGCGCCGCGCTGGACGAGGACCTCCTCGGTCGCACCCTCACCGCACCCGATCGACAGGAATCGCTGAGCATCGCCCGGGATCATCGCCAGCACACTGGTGCGGACGCGTTGGTAGTAGCTGGGCTTCATCGCTTCATCAATCGGAGCTTCTTGAGCAGTCGGCCGGCTCGACCGAAGGTCCATGGACGCAGGTCGGCCGCCTGGACGCGCCGTGCATCCCGTTGGAGGGCCGCCAACCATGCGTCGACGCCCGAGACGCCGAACGTCTTGGCCGACAGGGGAGCGTAGCGATCGAACATGCCGGGTTCGTTCAGCAGGCAGTGTTGCGTGCGGGGGTCGTCCATGTGCTCCTGGGGCAGGAACGGGAAGTACCAGCCGTTCAGGTAGCCCTTCGACGCCAGGCGCACGCAGTAACGCGTGAAGCTCTCGCTGTCCTGGATCAAACCCTGGCGCTCGACGCATGCGCGCTTCATCAGATAGCCGCTGCCTTCGATCCAGCAGTTGCGCAGCAGCTGGTGACCGCCGGGGTACGCATGGATCTTCTTCGCGGCGACCTCGGGGTTGAAATCCTCCTGGGCGAAGCGCCAGCAACCGATCACCCCGAACTTCGGGTTGTCCTCGTGCGCCTTCTCCAGGGTCTCGAGCCAGCCATGGGGCACCAGGCAGTCGTCGTCGATCTTGCTCAGGTAGTCCCCGTCGGACTCGCGCCAGAGCCAATTGGTCGGCTCGCGCAGCTTCTGGTTCTGGACGCTGTGGTGGAACCGGTGGACCGCCGGGTGCTCGGCGAACTCCTGGGAGATCGCCAAGGTCTCGGCGTCCTCACCGTTGTGCCACAGCCAGACCCGGGCCCGGTCGTGACAGGTCTCGACGAGTCGCTCCAGCGAGAGCCTGGTGTAGCTCGGCCGGTTGTGCGTAATCATCAAGATGTCGATCATGCGCGGCGGCCTCGGAGACGTAGGACTAGGACGACAGGAACGGCCGCAGCGAGACACAGGTCGTGGACTCCGTGTATCGACCAGGGACAGGAAACCCTGGAGCGGCGTGCGTACGTCATCCGGGGGCGATCACGCGCAGGCGCCCAGGAGTCGTACGCGGGCAACTCTGCCATTCGCCCGTGGGGCCTTCAAGCGAAGCGATGAGGCGCGAGACGGGCTGGGGCGGAGGACCGGGAACACCCTGTGTCCCAACTGCGTGGGAATCGGACTCCCGCCGACGAATCGCCCCAGCCGGCTCCGCACGAGCACCGAACGCCTCGACTCGGGACAGGCCCGAGATCCCGTAAGGGGAATCATCCGAGAGGGTCAAGGATCGCCGAACCCGGGGCCGAAGAGAACCGCCATGGATCCTGGTGGACCAAGCCGCTCGCCGGCGAAGGCCTCCATCAGAACAACGGTGATGCAATTTCAAGTAAGAAACGGGGTGGATCAAGGGCGCCGGGACGGGGGATTCGTCCCGGATCCCTTGGAGTTCCCTATTCACAAACCCAGTCAGGACAAGGCTCTAGGCGGATCCATTCCGTTTTGCCCTGACCTCGGGTCCCAGCTGCGCGATCAGGGACTACCCTTGCCGCGCAGCACGGCCGGACCTGCGCACAACCACCGGAACCGAGCTGCACAATTTGGGCGTCACCATGGATCGATGGGATCCTTGGAGCGTCAAGCGGGCCCCCTGCACAGGGGCCCTCAACGAGGGGAAAACATGATCGGAATCAGCAAGCGCCCGACGCGCTCCGTCGGGCACATTCGTAATTGGCTACTCGCAGCTGCCTGCGGTGTCGCGGCCTCCTGTTCAGGAGGCGGCGTTGCCAGCTTGGGGGGCGACGAGGTCATCTCGACCGCGAGCTCCTTCGCAGTGTTGAACAGTGGCCTGTTCCACATCGTCGGCCAGGAGGGCGGCCCGTTCCCGGAAGGGACACGGACGTACTCCATCCAGAACACCGGGGTGAACGCCCTGGTCTACGAGGTCGAGTTGCCGGAGCCCTGGCTCGGTAGCAGTTCCACCGGGGGCATGGTCCTCGGCGGGAACGCGACCGACCTGGACATCTGGATCGACCAGGACATCGCCTCGGCGCTCGCGCCCGGCGACTATCCGGCGGACATCAAGATCCGCGACCGGAACGACGCCACCGGCGGTCTCGAGGAAGTGGTCTTCCTGGCGCTCATGCTGACCATCTCGCCGGAGGACGATGCGGACCTGTCCATCGCGAACCCGATCTGGTCGATCGACGCGGTCGACGCTTCGGATCTCGCCGGTGCGAATCACACGTTCACCGTCGCGAACGAAGGCGGGGGCGACCTCGACTTCAACGTCACGACCTCGGGTGAGGACTGGCTGTTGATCACTTCGCTCGGTTCGTCGACCGTCGCGGCCGACGATTCGACCAGCGTCGTGGTTCAGTTGGATGCGACCGCGCTCTCGAGCCTCCCGGACGGGACGCACGAGTCCACGCTCACCTTCACGAACGCGGACGTGGCCACGGACACCCAAGACGTGATCGTCTCGGTCACGCTCGGCGATTCTTCCAGCGATCGCGTCCAGGACGGCCTCGTCGCCCTGTACGAGTTCGAGGAAGCTACCGGCGGAACCGTCTACGACAGCTCGGGCCTGACGCCCGCCATGGACCTCACCATCGAGGACCAAGGCTCGGTCGCATGGCAGCCCGGCACCCTGACGTTGAACAGCGCCACGCGCCTCGTCACGTCGGGTCCCGCTACGCGCATCAACAATGCGATCAGCAGCAGCAACGAACTGACCGTCGAGGCCTGGATCGATCCGGCCAACGTGAGCCAGTCCGGCCCCGCACGGGTCGTGACGATCTCCGACGGCGCGTACGATCGAAACTTCACCCTGGGGCAAGGCCTCTGGGGCACGCAGCCTGCCGACACGTTCAGCATGCGCCTGCGTTCGACGAGCACCGATGGCGACGGCCTGCCGCACCTCGCGACAGGCGCGGGCGGCGCGGTGAACGGCCTGATGCACGTGGTCTTCACGCGCAGTACGGACGGCGAGACGGTCCTGTACGTCAATGACGTGCCCGTCGAGACCGGTTCCACGGGTGGCACGCTGGCCGGCTGGGACTCGAGCTTCAAGCTCGCTCTCGGCAACGAAATCGGGGAATCACGTCCCTGGTTCGGCAAGTACCACCTCGTCAGCATCTACGACCGCGCCCTTCCGGCGGACCAGGTCCACCAGAACTTCCTGGCGGGAACGGGCGACGCTCCCGTCGGCTACCTGCAGGTCACTCCGGGCACCGACTTCGCGGTCAACGGGATGGAAGGCACGGACCTCTCCCCCAGCGACATGACGTACGTCCTGACCAACCCCGGTGGTGAGCCGGTCCAGTGGGCCGTCAGCATCGACGAGGCCTGGGCGTTCACCAACGACGCCACCAGCGGAACGCTGCAAGGCAGCAGCTCGGCTTCGATCAAGATCGAGCTGGACCTCACGCAGGTGAACAACCTGGTCGCCGGCAACTACACGGCGAACATCGACTTCACCTCGGACGGCATCGAGCTCGGTGAGCCCGACCGCCAGGTCATCGTGAACATCGCCCCGGAAGGCGGCGGTGGTTCGAACGGTCAGCTGGGCGAGCGCCCGGGTCCGGACAACACCGGCCCGACGAACCCCAGCATCCTGGTGCCCTCGGGATCGATCACGGTCACCCAGGACAACACGGTCATCGAGAACGTCGACATCTACGGCTCGATCAGCGTGCAGGCGAACAACGTCACGATCCGCAACTTCAGACTCAACGGTGGCAACACCTACTACGGTATCCGCGTCTTCTCGGGATACACGGGGTGTGTCATCGAGGACGGCGAGATCACCAACTGCCAGTCCTCCGGTATCTACCAGCAGAACTGGACGGCGCGCCGCCTCGAGATCCACCACATGGGTGCGGACGGCACGAAAGCGATGGGCAACAACCTGATCGAAGGTTGCTGGATGCATCACCTGGGCATGAACCCCGGCTCGCACGCCGACGGCAACCAGTCGCGCATCGGGTCGAACATCATGATCCGTGGCAACTACTTCGACATGCCGATCCCGGACGGTCCGAACGGACCGGGCGAGCCCTTTGCCTCGAACGCGGCGTCGATCAACCAGGCTCAGCTCGGCAGCATCGACAACCTCGTCATGGACGGCAACTGGCTGAACGGCGGTAACTACACCGTCTACTTCTCCACGTCGGACACGTCGAACACCGTGACCAACTGCAAGTTGATCAACAACCGCTTCATGCGCGACTACCGCTACGGCGTGCTGACGGTGTCCGGCAACATCAACGATCTCATCATCTCGGGCAACGTCTGGGACGACACGGGCGAGTTGATGAGCATCAACGACTGAGTCTCAAGGCTTGGCCTGCGAGTCCTAGGACTCGACTTTCACCGTCCGGTGTCCCTCGCGGGGCGCCGGACGGTTTCGTTCCGGGGGGATTCCCCCGTAGGCTCGGAGCCCACATGCCGATGAACTCCCTGCGTGATCGGCCTGACGGGGCCATCCACCGGCTCGAAGCTTGCTTTGAAGTGCCTGGGGTTATCTGATCACATCGCCCAGCCATGGACCCGCAAGCCACAAGCCCGGACCGATCCGTACAGACCCGAGGGGGCCGGCCGCCGAGGGTCACGGTGATCGTCGTCAGCTACAACACGCGCGAGATCACCCTCGAGTGCTTGAGGTCTCTGCGGGACGAGACGCAGTCGCTCGATCACGAGGTCATCGTCGTCGACAACGCCAGCCACGACGGCTCGGCAGAGGCGATCGCGCGCGACTTCCCCGAGTACGACCTGATCGCGAGCACTGCGAACCTCGGGTTCGGCGCTGCGAACAACCTCGCAGCGGAACGTGCGCGTGGCGAGCGACTCCTCCTCTTGAACCCGGACACCGTCGTCCTCGACCATGCCGTCGACCGCGTCGTCCAGTTCGCTGATCGCGTGCCGAGTGCAGGAATCTGGGGCGGACGCACCCTGTTCGCAGATCGCTCCCTGAACCGCTCATCGTGCTGGGGCGCGCCGACCCTCTGGAGCACCTTTTGCATCGCCACAGGACTCACGAGTGTGTTTCGTCACACACGACTCTTCGACCCGGAGTCGCTGGGCCCGTGGCCACGGGACACCGAGCGTGAGGTCGACATCGTCGTCGGATGCTTCCTCCTGATCGACCGCGAGCTGTGGAACCGACTCGAGGGATTCGACCCTCTGTACTTCATGTACGGCGAGGATGCCGACCTGTGCATTCGGGCACGCGAACTCGGAGCCCGCCCCCGAATCTCACCCGAGGCCACCATCGTCCACCTGGCAGGCGCCTCGGAGCCCGTCCGGGCTGGCAAGATGATCCGGCTCATCACAGCCAAGGCCCAGATGTACACTCGCCTCTGGAGCCCCTGGAAGGCCCGCCTGGGCGTGGTTCTGCTGGACCTGTGGGCGTTGTCGCGCAGGGGCGCCCACGGCCTCCTGGGAGCACTGGGGCGCACATCGAGCAAGAAGGCCTCCCAGGACTGGAAGGACGTCTGGGACGGCCGAGAGGGCTGGCGTTCCGCGGCACGGGCGCTCCGCCGAACCGGCCCACGCCGGGCAGCGGGTACGACCGAGGACCCCGCGTGAATCCGGGTCTGCTGATCCCCCAGCTGATCGGCTCGGTGGAGTCCTGGCTGGCCCCGATCGTGTCCGCTGTGGCCGGGACGATCCGTCTGGCGGCGTTGAGCACCAGCACGCTCGTCGCCCAGAGCGAACCGTACGTCTCGGCCGCCTTCGGCAAGCGGGATTATCACAACCAGACGAACCTGCATCCGCTCGGGATGGTCGTCCTGCTCACGATGATCGGGCTGACGTTCTTCGTCAAACGCAGATGGGCTTGGCTGCCGTTGTTCCTGCTGGTGTGCAGCGTACCGACCGCCCAGCGCGTCATCATCGCAACGATCGACTTCAACCTGGTGCGCATCCTGATCGTCGCCAGCGCGGCACGCATCTTCCTCTTCAACGAGTACCGTGGCATCAAGGTGACACGCGTCGACAAACTCGTGATCGCCTGGGCGCTCAGCGGTGTGGCCACGTACTCGTTGTTGCGCGGAACGACCGGCGCCTTCATCTATCAGACAGGAGTGGCCGCGGACATGCTTGGCACGTACATCGTGCTCCGGGTCTGGATCCGCGATTGGTCGGACGTCGATCGAATTGCGCGCGTTGCAGCGATCTTGGCGATGGTCCTTTCCGCGTTCTTCCTGTACGAGAACCTGACCCGCCGGAACCTGTTCTCCATATTCGGTGGCGTGCCGGCGATCACACCCGAGCGCGGTGGACGCCTGCGCTGCCAGGGCCCGTTCGTACACCCGATCCTGGCGGGCGTGTTCTGGGTCGGGCTTCTGCCTCTGATCGCGTCCCTCTGGTTTCGCAAACCAGGCAAACCGATTCTGGCCATCGGTGGCGTCCTCGCCTGCATGATCATCACCGTCGCAACGTCCTCGAGCACGCCGGTGATGGGTGTCGCAGCAGCCATGCTGGGTGCGGGCATGTGGATCTTCCGCTACCAACTCGGTCTGATCCGCTGGTCGATCGCGGGACTGCTGCTGTGCTTGCACATGGTGATGGAGAAGCCGGTATGGCACTTGATCTCACGGGTCAGTGCCGTCGGCGGCTCGACCGGCCATCATCGCTACAGCCTGATCAACAATTGCATCACGCGCTGGGACGAATGGTTCGTCCTGGGGGTGCGCTCCACCGCGCACTGGGGTCACTTCCAGTTCGACCTGGCCAACCAGTACGTCAAGGAAGCGGTGCGCGGAGGCATCCTGGGGATCACGCTGTTCTCGTTGACGATCGTCCTGACGTTCGGCCTGTACGGCAAGCAATGGCGCAAGGTCAAGCGGCACGGCTACCGACGCATGCAGACCTGGGGCATCGGTGTCGGGCTCTTCGCCCACTGCTTGATGTTCATCTCGTCGAGCATCTCGCATTCGCAGCAGAACATGCTCGTGTGGTTCCTGCTGATCGCGATCCCGGTGTCGCTTCGACAATGGGGAGCGCTGAAGCAGGCGCCGCGACCGGCACAGGTCGTGCTGGCTGCCTCCGAAGATGAGGCCGAGGACGCAACCCTGGGCGGCGCGTCAGCGTGACGACTCGTCGCGTTCCCAGACGTAGGACGCGAGATCCCGAGCCTGTGCGCGGGCGCGACGCTCCGCACGCACGGTGACCCAAACGTACGTCGGCACGTGGACCCACAGTCGAGGCGACAGACGGCGCAGCTTGGAGCCCCAACCGCCGGTGTCCACCGAAGCGCCACGCAGGTGCGGGAATCGCTGGCGCAACTGCTTGTTCCCCAACCGGCTGCGCGTCTTGATCCGGATCAGGTCCCCCACCGTTCGCGGCGCCTCGACCACGGACGTGCAGTCGGTGAGGTACACGAGTTCGCTCGTCTCGAAGTGCGCCCGTACCCATCCGTCGTCCGCGATGATGTCGGGGAAGGTCCCCAGTCGTGCGCGCGCGGCGGCCGACAGACCCAGCACTCCGCCTCCGATCTTGCCGGGCTTGTCGCCGTGCAACGCCAGCCAAACGGCGTAGTACCCGCGCACGCCGAAGCTGCTGTGATCCAGGTTCATGCGCGGCACGGGCTCGACCGCCAGGGCTCCTTCGGCTTCGAGCGCGTCGACCAATCGCGACGCATCGATACCGGGGAACTGGATGTCCGCGTCGAGCACGACGTGGGCTCCCTTGCCGGCCACCTCGGTGGCGGCGTTGAGCGCGGCCGTCTTGGAAGCCTGCTCGATCTCGAGCACGCGTACGCGGTCCCCGAACCCGCGCGCGACTTCGGCCGTCGCGTCGCGACATCCGTTGCAAGCCACGAGCACCTCGATCCCGGGATCGAGACCCTCGAGCAAGGTCGTCAACGTGGCGCCCACGACGGACGCCTCGTTGTGAGCGGGGATCAGGATGCAGGACAAGTCGATGAAGGGTGACGGCTCGGGCGGGTGCGCAGCCCTAGGCTCGCACCCCGCGCCCTCTCCGTTCAAGCAGGAACCAGGCGATCCCCCATGCGATCTGCGAAGGGGCGCAACGCCCCGCGCGTGTCGACGACCAATCGCGCGTGGTCCGCGATCTGTTCGAAGTCGAATGCGCTGTGGTGCGTCGCCACCAGGACGACGTCGTAGCTGGCGATCGACGCGGGCGTCAGCGCGACACTCTCGAGCTGGACGTCATGGCGCCGCACGGGAACGGTGCGCGGAACGTGCGGGTCCGAGTAGTCGACGTGAGCCTGGCGCTCGCGCAGAGCCTGGATCAACGCGAACGAGGGAGACTCGCGGGTGTCGTCGACGTCGGGCTTGTAGGCCAGCCCCAGGACCAGGATGCGGGCTCCTTCGATCTGACCTCCGCGAGCGACCAACGCAGTGCACAGTCGCTGGACGACGTGGTCCGGCATCTGCGTGTTCACGATCCCCGCGAGTTCGATGAACCTCGCGGGCACGCCTGCACGTTGCGCGGCCCACGAGAGATAGAACGGATCGATCGGCAGGCAGTGTCCTCCCAATCCGGGTCCGGGTTCGAACGGCATGAACCCATAGGGTTTGGTCGCTGCCGCCTGCACCACGTCGCGCGTATCGATCTCGAGCGCTTCGAGGATCGTCTTCAACTCGTTCACGAAGGCGATGTTCACCGCGCGGAAGGTGTTCTCGAGCAACTTGGCCGCTTCCGCGACCTCGGCCGAAGCGACGGGGATCACGTCCTCGAACGCGGAGGCGTAGAGCGCGACGGCCACGTCGGTCGAAGCGCCGTCCACACCGCCGACCAGCTTGGGGACCTTGGACAACGGCGGCTCGATGCGCCCTGGGTCGACGCGCTCCGGCGAGTAGGCGACGAAGACGTCCTGGCCGAGAACCAGGTCACCCGTATGCGCCTCGAGCATCGCGGGCAAGAACGCCTCGCGCGTCGTACCGGGATACGTCGTCGACTCCAGCACGATCAACTGCCCCGCGCGCAACGTCGTGCCGATCGCCTTCGCCGCGCGCAGCACGTACGTCAGGTCGGGCTTCTGATCCGGCGTGATCGGGGTCGGCACGCAGACGCAGAGCGCGTCGACCTCGGCCAATCGCGCCAGGTCGCCGGTCGCCTGGAAGCGCGGGCTGCCCAGGAGTCGGGCGCCGATGGGCTCGCCTGCGGCATGCAAGTACGTCCGCCCCGCGTTCAGGCACTGGACCTTGGGAGGATCCTCGTCGAACCCCAGCACGAACGCACCGGACGCATGCAGGGTCTCGGCGAGCGGAAGTCCGACGTACCCGAGCCCCATGACGCCGATCCGCGCCTCCCGGATGCTCAGCCGCTGGATCAGTTGGCGCTGCAGGCTCACGTCGACCTCCGGCGAACCGGGGAGTCGGCCACGAAGTCGCGCACAGCTCGAATCAACTCGGGCGAAGCGGACGAGGAGATCTTCGGCGCTGCTTGGATCGAATCCATGCGACCGAGCCAGGCCGCCAGGTCGGCCTCGTCCTTGGCATAGGTCACGGCGCCGCGTTCCGCGAAGCGTTCGGCCGTCGCCAGTTGATGTTCGTTGCGATGCTCGCCCAGTGCGCTCGAGCGCGGCATCACGATGATCGGCTTGCCGTGCTGCAACGCGGTGATGATCGTGCCCATACCCGCATGCCCCACGATCAGATCGGCGGCTTGCACGCGCGCGAGCAGCTGGGCGGGGGTCAGGAACGGCTCGTACGCGATGTGCTTGGGCGGCGAGGTCGTCTCCCCCACCTGGGCGAAGACGTCGTCGCGGCCTGCTTCGCGTGCCCAAGCATCGACCGCGTCGACCAGACGTTCGAACGGAACCTGCGCACCGACCGTGACGAGAATACTCATGGCCCTAGAGCGTGGCTCCCCGATGCGCCGGACCATCTTCGCGAGCGAGGTGAGGCCATTGGGTCAACCACAGATCCGCATGGGGCCCGATGCGTTCGCCGGACAACGACAGCTTCTCGGCGTTCGCGATGCTGTCGAGCCAGATCGTGCGCGCGCCGAGCAGGCGCCCCATGCGCAACGCGAAGAACCCCGGGGCCGCACCGGTCGACAGAACGACGTCCGGCCGCTCGCTGCGCAAGAGGCGGAAGATGGCCCACGCCGACTTCAGCAGAGCCCACTTGTTCCAGCGGTTGGCGTCGGGGATCACGCGCAACTCGTAGCCCGGAGCATCCACGCCGTAGGCCTCGTCCACCGTCGCGAGCACGACCTCGTGGCCCTCGAACGCCGGCAGCACGCGCAGCATCTGCACCCAATGACCGCCACCGGAGGAGATGGCCAGGATCTTGCGCGGTTCGGTGGTCATGAACGGTCGGGGCCCACGCAGCGACGCGGATTCGGGCTGGAGGACGGAGGAGTGTACGAAGGCGAAGGACCCGGTTCGACGGAACCCGTGCGCGGATCGAGGAGCCCGCCCCTGGAACCGGATCGCGCCTGGGGCCTTGGACCCCAGCCGGCCTGCCGGAATTCCCAAGACCCGCCGATTCCGTCAGGTCGCCCGGACGGACTCGGGACCACGCGCGCTCGGGCCGAACACTCTGCGGCGCCACCGACCCAGCCGGACGCGTCCGCGTTTGAGCACCCAACGGCCAACCGTCAAGCGACACTTCCAGGCGGTCGCGGCGGGCAGGTCGAGCCTCGAGATCGAACGGAACTGCTCGCGGAACAACTTGAGGCCCGGGAACCGAGCGACGGTCTTGACGGAAGGATTGAACCAGGCCTGGACCGCGGACTTGTCCTTCGTCTTGCGCAGGATGCGATCGTCGTGGTCACGGCGCTCGTACAGGTGCTCCTCGATCTCGTGGAACTTGCCCAGGATCGAGAGTTCGATCAGCGTGATGAAGTCCGCGGTGCGGAAGCTGTCGATCAGCCGCGTACGACGCAGGACCTCGAGCCGCATCACCCCCATCACCGCATTGCACAAACGCATGTGCGTGACGAGGTGCCCCATGCGCTGGTGCGGCCGATCGTGCATCAGGTTCAGGTCGTCCACGAAATCGCGCGTGTGGCGCCCGGCTCCGTCGATCATTGCGGTGCGCGGATGGCACAGCACGACCTCGGGATCGGCGTCCAGGACGGCGATCGAACGCTCGAGCAGCGTCGGATGCATGCGGTCGTCGTGGGACGCCCACTTGAAGTACTCGCCCTTGGCCTCGTGGACGACGAAGTTGAAGTTGCCCGCGGCGCCGAGGTTCTGTTCGTGACGCACGTAGCGCACGCGAGGATCGCTCGCCACGCAGGCCTCGCAGATCTCGCGCGTGCGATCCGTCGACGCGTTGTCCGAGAGGAGGAGTTCGAAGTCCTCGAACGACTGACCCAAGATCGAATCCAGCGCCTCCTGCAGACAGGCCTCCCCATTGTAGACGGGCAAGCCGATCGAGAGCCGCGGATGCTTCAGGGATTCAGGCACGTCGATACGATTTCGAACGGGTCAGTTGAGCACCCACTCGAACTCATCGAAGACGGCATTGCCAGGACCACGTCCCCAGCCCCCGAAGGAGCCAGCGGTGCGACGCGTGCCACTGTTGTCGACGCAGTCGATCTGCCAGATGAGCGGCTCGACGGTCCCAGCCTGCCAGACGCGTGCGCGGATGCGGGTCTGGGTGCCCTCGTCGCTGACCTCGATCCGGTAGTGGAACCAGATGTCGTCGTCGCTCGGAACGCTGGACACCGAAACGCCCGAGGTGATGGACGTACCGCGCCCGACGACCTCGAAGTTCCCGCCCGCCACGCTGCGCAACAGGTATCCCGTGTCGGCGCTCGGATAGCCGGACAGCACCATGACGCCGATCTCGTCGGAGCCGCTGAGGTACTGCATCCTGCCGTTCAACTCGTAGTCGCTCAGACTCGCGGCTCCCGGCCCGACGAACGTCGTCACGCGCGGTGTCACCTGGTTGTTGGTCACGGCGAGCGCACGGTTGTTGCCGACACCCGGATAGCCGCCGGAGCCAACGACGTTGTACAGACTCTCGTTGACCGTCGGAGGAGCACCCGCCTCGGCATCGCTCCAGTCGAACGGGTCCTCGAAGGGCAGGTACGTCTCGAAGTCCTCACAGCCACCGGCACATTGGGCGTCCAGCGGTTCGACGTCGATCGTCCAGATGGTCATGTCGCAGTGATGCGCCACGATCAGGAGGGAACCGGACACAGGTTCACCCACAGGCATGATGATCTCGACCTGAGGATCGAGCGCCTCGACCTCACCCGCTTCCCAGACGCGTCCGGTGTAGCGGGTCGACCCATCCGGCAGGGTGCGACAGGTGACCTCGACCACGTACTCCGTGCCAACGCTCAAGGTGTCGTTGTTCGTGTAGTCGCTGATCAAGTTCTGGTTGCCGTTCATCGCCCAGCTCGCGTCGTCGAAGCCGTCGCACGAACCGTTCGGCGTCCAACGGTGGAAGAGGAACGCGCCCGTGGGCCAGAACCCTCCTTGGGGCTGAACGTTGTTGAACCCGGTCGTGTGCCCCGTCCAGCGCATGCCCAGTCCCATCGCGGCTCGGTTGTGCTGGGGCAGACAGGCGGCCACAGGGTTCAACTGATGCGGCGTGAAGGTCATCCGCGCGCGGTAGTCCGTCCACGTCTCGTCACCGATGGCCAGCAGGCGGTCGTAACCCATCTCGGAGATGCGCAGGCCTTGACGACCCGTGCCTTGCTCGATGTCCAGCGCCCACTTGCCGTCGACGTACTGCAGCACGTCGGCCGGGTCCGTGACGGTGTCGAAGTCGATCGACGTGGTCGTCGCCCAGGTGACACCGGCTGTGTAATTGACAGTGACTGTCACCACGGTCTGGTTGCCGTCGTTGTCGGTGGCCGTGATCAGAACCGTGTTGTTGCCGGGCAGCAGGTCATCGTGGTCGATCTCGGTCGTGAAGTCACCCGGGCTCACGAGTCGATACGGTTCCTGGTAGGTCCCGAGCCCGATCCCGAGCGGCACGGATGCGCCGCCGTTCAAGGTGTACGTGATCGTGTCGACCGTCCCTTGCAGGTCGGTCGCGTTGCCATTGATGTTGACCCAACGCTGCGGGTTGCCCAGCTGGCCGTAGTTCTGCGTGTACTGTCCCGGCCCGGTCATCGTGCCGTACCAGATGTCGACGATAGGAGCATCGCCCTGGCCCGCCTCGAAGGTCGTCGCGGTGAGGTCGGCGCTCTGACTGACGTTCGTGTTGTCGTCCGTAGCGTCCACGCGGAAGTGATGCTGCGTGTCGGCCAACAGACCGGGCACGAAGAGCGTGTGCTGGTACGCCAGGACCGGGCTCGCGAGCGTCGATCCATAGGCGGTGCTGGTGCCGTAGTGCACGACGCCGGTCGAGGGCTCGTCGGTCCACCAGTCGACACGAACCGTGTCGCTCGAGATCGCCGTGGCCTCGGTGCGATAGGTGAACGGCGCGATCAGATCCGCCGGGGCCGTGCAGTCCTCGCACGCGATGGGCGTGGACGTCTCGAAGGCGTAGTCCGCCACCATCGTCATGGCGTTCGGGTTGCCACCCTCGCTGCCGACGAACAGTCCCACCTGGTCGATGTTGATCGGCTCGACGACCGTTCCGAGCGGCAACCACACGGTGCCGTTCTGGGACCACTCGAAGTCGAAGGTCGTCCCGATGCGAGTGAGTCGCATCCAGAGCCCGTTGCCTGCGGGCCACGCGCCGTTCCAGACGGTCGCGTTGACCGTCGAGGTCGGAAGGCCGTTCTCGAAACCACCCATGTAGGACTGAACGTCCACACCATCGAAGTAGACATCGAAACGCATCCAGTGGTTGGCGTCCTCGAGGACCACGATCCCCTGCGATTGATTCGGCAGGTTCAAGCCCGACTCGAACTTCACTTCCAACTGGAAGTCGTCGTCCTCGACGTCTTGAACGACATGCGCAGCCCCGAGCGTTCCGTAGGGCACGTAGGCGGTACCGGCGGGGATCTCGAGCTCGAGATGGGCATCCGCGGTCCCGGTGCCGGTCAAGCGCAGCTCCGCCTCACCGTGCGGGTCGACGAGGGTCCACAACTGCGTGTCCAGGTTGTCCGCGTTGAAGTCGTCCGACGTGAGTTGCGCCGGGACGGTCGTCATGAACGTCAGGTCTCCGGTCTGCGTCGGGAGTGCCGCGCCGTCCGTCGTCGTGACGCGGTAGTGGTACAGCGTGCTGGGCGTCAACCCCGTCAACAGCACCGCATGGTTCGTCACCATGGCGCCGCTAAACTCGAAGTTGCCGTAAGCGGCCGTCAAGCCGTAGTCGACCAGCGAGTCCGCGGGCTCGTTGGTGGTCCAGGTCACGAGGGCGCTGGTCCTCCCCGGCGTGACGTCGGGTCCGGTCAGGATGACCGGCGGAACGACGTCCACGATGAAGTGCGGCGTCACCGTATGGTCCAGATCCATGGTCACGCTCGTCGGGTTCGCGAAGTCGTTCACCCCGTCGATCACCCATCGGTCGAACTGCCAGCCCGGATCCGCGGTTGCGGACAGGGTCACCAGGTCGTCGCAGTAGTAGACGCCCTGGTTCGGATCTGCGGTAGCGACACCGTTCCCGACGGAAGCCTGCAGCGTCAACGTCTGCGGCGTCTCACCGGCCAGCGGTCCGTCCTCGGAACCCGGTGCGGAACCATGGTTGAAGATGTAATCGACGTTGCAGGTGAATCCGGGCAGCAGCGACGAGTTGCCGGCGTACAGCGACACGAAGTTCGACGTCTGGGCATGGCCGAACACCGAAGCCACGTTGAACACGACGCCATCGGTCGACCAGCTGACCGTCCATTGATCGAAGGCACGATCGACCCGCATCCAGATCGGGCCGGCCATGTTCGGGCCGAGCTCGACGTTGGCGATCGTCGAGGTGGAGTCAGCGACGGTCGTGCCGACGAACAGGTTCAGGTCCGTCCCGTTCGAGTAGAGGTCGAAACGGATCCAGTCCGTCAGCGACTCCTCGACCAGTAGGCCCTGGATCTGGGTGTTGAGGGTCGGCGCGGAGTCCCACTTGACCTCGAAATCGAAGTCGGTGTCGAGGACGGCGCGCCGAACGCGAGGCGGGAGGTCCTCGTTGTTCGCAAGGTGCTCGGAACCCGCAGGAACCGTGAGCTGCAACCAGGCGTCGTTCGAACCGAGGCCGGTGGTCGTGAAGCTGCCATCACCGATCGGATCCACGTAGGTCCAATCCAGGGTCAAACCGCCGCACTGGTTGAAGTCGTCGTTGACGAGGGTCGGCGCCGGATCCGTGGTGAACGTGTTGTCCCCACTGGTCACGCTCAAGGCGACCAAGTTCGTGCTCAAGACGCGGAAGTGATACAGCGTCGAGGGGTTCAAGCCCGTCAGCTGGATGCTGTGTTGCGTCGTCGGCGTCAGGTCCTCGACCACCAGGCCGTACCCGGCGGTCAGGCCATACTCGACGCGACTCGATGCGAGCTCGTCCGTCGTCCACGAGATGGTGACGACGGAACTGCGCACCTGCACCGTCGGACCGGTCAGGATGACGGGAGGCGTCGTGTCCTGGACGAACACGGCGGTGATGTTCCGGTCGAGGTCGAGGAGGACGGTCTCGGGGTTCTGCGAACCGACCAGGTCGCCTTGCCACTCCTGGAACAACCACCCCGGATCGGCGATCGCCGTCACTTGAACGGGATCCCCACAGGAGTAGTCGACCTGGTCCGGGTTCACGGACACGCTGCCCTGCCCCGTGACGTTGGTCGTCAGGGTGTGGGGCGTGGCCCCGCTGACGGCACCGTCCTCCGGAATCGGAGGAGCGCCCACGTTGAAGACCGTGTCGACCTGAGCGGTAGATGCAGGGTTCCCGGCTGCGTTGCCTGCATAGAGCGACAGCTGGTTCGCCGTCAGCACGGTCGAGAACGTCACGAGGTCGATCCACGCCAACCCGTCGTAGTAGCTCTGGGTCCAGTTGTTCCCCGTACGACTGATGCGCATGCGCAACGGCGTGGCCAGCGGCGGCAACAGATCGTCGTTCACCGAGATCGTGTCCCCCGCAAGGGTGCGTGCCGCAAAGGCGCGCAGGTTTCCGCCGTTCGAGTAGAAGTCGAAGCGGAGCCAGTTGGATCCGTCCTGCTCGACGAGGATGCCCTGGACATCGATCGAGGCCGTAGGCGCAGAGGCCCAAACGAACTCGTACGAGAAGTCGGTGTTCGCGATCGGGCGCGACACGCGTGCGGGCAGCGAATTGTCCCACGGCACGTGCTCGGATCCCGACGGCACCGTCAGGTTGAGCCAAGCGTCCTGCGTCCCGGCTCCGGTGAGGAACGCTGCTCCACCGTCCATGATCGGATCGATGAACGTCCAGTCCGGACCGATGCCTGCACAACGATTGAAGTCGTCGGTGATCACGGTGCCCGCGGACTGCGTGACGAACGTCGCGTTCGCCGTGCTCGTCGAGTTCGCCAGAACGTCCGCGCTGGTGATCGAGTAGTGATAGGTCGTGGCCAGGGTCAACGCCGGCAGCAAGATGCTGTGAGACGTCTTGAGGGCCAGATCGTCGACGAAACTCCCGTGACCTGCAGTCAACCCGTAGTCGACCCGACTGGTCGCAGGCTCGTCCGTCGTCCACGTGATCGTGGCGTCGGTCTGGGTCGCGTTCACGACGACGTTCGAGATCACCGGCCCGTTGACGTCGTTCACGAACGTCGCGGTCACCGTGTGGTCCATGTCCATCGTGACGTCGAATACCGCGGGGGCCTCAGCCTGACCGTCGATGGTCCAGCCGCCGAAAGCCCAGCCCGGATCCGCGACCGCCGTCAAGGTGACGAGCTCGGAGCAGGAATAGCCCTGTCCGACCTGGTCCGGTGAGACCTGGATCGAACCGTTGCCCACGACCGGGTTCAAAGTCAGGTCGAAGCTCGGTCCGATCGGACCGTCCTCGGTGCCCAACGGGTCCGTACCAACGTGGACGTAGTCGACGAGAGCGGTGAACTCCGGATCCGAGCCGGCGTTGCCCGCGTAGAGGCTGAACAGGGTCGGCAGCACCGTCGTGCCGAACGTGACCTCGGGAGTGAACACCAGGCCGTCGGTGGACCAGCTCTGGGTCCATGTGTTGCCGACGCGCTCGATACGCATCCAAACGGAGCCTGTCGGAGCACCGAGGTTCACGTCGTTCACCCCTGCTGTGTTGCCTGCGATGGTCTCGGCCGCATACAGGTGCAGGTTTCCGCCACTGGTGAAGTAGTCGAAGCGCAACCAGTGATTGGTGTCCTGCTCGATCAGGATTCCCTGAACGTCGACGGAAGCACCGATGAAGGAGTCCCACTTGACCGTCCAGGTCTCGTCGCCGGCTTCCAAGGGCCGTTGAAGGCGAGCGGGAAGGAACGAGTCGTCCGGAATGTGCTCGTCGCCGCCGGGAACGAACAGCTCGAGGTGGGCGTCGGTGGTCCCGGCTCCAGCGCCCGTGGCGGTTCCACCGTCCCCCACCGGATCGACGAAGGTCCAGCCTGCACCGGGCACGTTGCAACGGTTGAAATCGTCGGTCGTGACCGTGTCGTCGTCCAGGATCGTCACCGTGTGAACGGTGGTCGCACCGAGCCCGGCGTTGGCCGGAGCCGCGAGGGTCAGCACGATGTCCTCGTTCCCCTCGGCGATCGCGTCGCTCACGATCGAGAGATCGATCTGCGCGCTGAGCGAGCCGGCCGGGATCAGAACGGAACCCGCGTCGAGGTCCGAGTAGTCCGCGGGGTCCGCGGCCGATCCGGTCGCTCCGTACGTGACGGTCACATCCTGGGCGTGCTCGCCCGAGAGCGACACGGTGATCGCAGCGAAGCCTGCAGCCTCGGCGACCCCCTGACTCGGAAGTGCGAACGCCACGGTCGGCTGAGCGTCGTTCTCGGTGATCGTCGCGGTGTGAACCGTCGTTGCGCCGAGCGTCGCGTTGGTCGGAGCACCCAACATGATGATGATGTCTTCGTCCGCTTCGAAGACGGTGTCGTCCACGATCGTCAGGTCGACTGTTGTCGACAGTTGCCCGGCCGGGATCGTGAGCAAGCCCAGGTCCAAGTCGGAGTAGTCGTCGGGATCGATCGCGGTGCCGCTCGCCGTGAACGGGATGATCGTTTCGAGGCCGCTTGCGGCGGAGAGCGTCACGCTCGCCGTCGTCGAGCCCGCAGCTTCGCCGATGGACTGCGCAGCCGCGTTGAACGCGACCGTCGGCGCCGTGTCGTTGTCGGTGATCGTCGTGGTGTGGACCGTCGTCGCGCCCAACGTCGCGTTGGTCGGAGCACCGAGCGTCAATACGACGGTCTCGTCGTTCTCGAACAACGAGTCGTCAACGATGGTGAGATCCACGGTCGTGGACAGCTGACCGGCCGGGATCGTAAGCGAGCCCAGGTCCAAGTCGGAGTAGTCGTCGGGGTCGATCGCGGTGCCGCTCGCCGTGAACGGGATGATCGTTTCGAGGCCGCTCG
>JAJDEX010000393.1 GCA_029259575.1 Planctomycetota bacterium
GACACGGGGCGGGCGGCGCGGTGTGGGCATGCCGAAGTGATCTACGGCGCGGGCAAGACTCCAGCGCAACTGGTCGAGATCGCGACCGCGATCCTGCAGCGCGACGAGCGGCTGTTGATCACGCGCATCACGGGCGAAGGCGCGGGAGCGATGCTCGAGGCCTTCGCCGATGCGTCGCACCACGTGGACGCCGGATGCCTGACCATCGACCGAGCCACCGACGCTGAAGCGGAGGGCAACGTCCTGGTCCTGAGCGCCGGGACCTCGGATCGCGGCGTGGCCGAGGAGGCCGTCGTCACCGCGCGTCACCTGGGCGCCCACGTCGAACACATCGCGGACGTGGGTGTGGCGGGCCTGCATCGCTTGCTGTCCCACACCGAGAGGCTGCGCTCGGCCCGCGTGCTGATCGTGGTCGCGGGCATGGAGGGCGCGCTGCCCAGCGTCGTGGGCGGTCTGGTCGATCGGCCGGTGATCGCGGTGCCGACATCGGTGGGCTACGGCGCCTCGTTCGGGGGTGTGGCGGCGCTCTTGGGGATGCTGAACAGCTGTGCCTCGGGCGTGACGGTCGTGAACGTGGACAACGGATTCGGCGCGGGCTTCGCCGCAGCCCAGATCAACCGGATCCCGACCCAAGTCCAGGGATGAGGTCGAGCGATGATTTCGGCCATGGATCGGGGCCTCCATCGGCGGCCCGAGTAAGATCCTCCCCCAGGTGAATCATGAGTGACGGCAAAGCATGGCTGGCCCTGGAATCCGGGGACGTGTTCGAAGGACGCAGCGTCGGCGCGGCCGGCGAGAAGGGCGGTGACCTCGTCTTCAACACGGCGATGACGGGCTACCACGAGATCCTGACGGATCCGTCCTATGCCGGCCAGGTCGTGCTGATGACCTACACCATGATCGGCAACTACGGCGTCGCCGAAGAGGACGCCGAGGCCAGTCGCGCCTGGGCCGAAGCCTTCGTGATCCGCGAGCTGAGCGCCATTCCCTCGAGCCACCGCGCCGACAAGCCGCTGGACCAGTGGCTCAAGGAACAGAACATCGTCGCCATCGAAGGCGTCGACACGCGCGCCATCACGCGCATCGTGCGCGAGAAGGGTTCGCTGCGCTGCATCGTCTCGACGACCGACTCGGACCACGCGTCCCTGGTCGCCAAAGCGCGCGCGCAAGCCGCCACCGACGGCCAGGATCTGGCCCAGATCGTGAGCTGCACCGAGCCCTACCCGTGGACCGAGGGCTACCCGCCCTCCTATCCGTTCCTGGTCCAGGAAGCGCCCGATCCGAAGCTCAAGGTCGTCGCCTACGACTTCGGCGCCAAGCGCAACATCCTGCGCAGCTTGGTCCACGCGGGTTTCGACGTGACCGTCGTGCCGGCGCATACGCCTGCGGCCGATGTGCTGGCGATGAACCCCGACGGCGTGTTCCTGTCGAACGGACCGGGTGATCCAGCGGCTGTCACGCCTGCGATCGAGGCGGTCGGTGGACTCGTGGGCAAAGTGCCGATCTTCGGTATCTGCCTGGGTCACCAGATCCTGTCGATCGTGCTCGGCGCCAAGACGTTCAAGATGCCGTTCGGTCACCACGGCGCGAACCATCCGGTGCGCGACAACACGACGGGGCGCGTCGAGATCACGAGTCAGAACCACTCGTACGCGGTCGAACTGGATTCGATCCCGGACACGCTCGAGGTCACGCACGTAAACCTCAACGATCAGACGTGTGCTGGAATGCGGCACAAGACGGAGCCGATCTTCAGCGTTCAGTACCACCCCGAAGCGGCTCCCGGGCCGTTGGACTCGGGGCATCTGTTCACGCGGTTCCGCGAGATGGTGCTGGGGCAGGGCGCGACGACTTAGGAGTCTCGACCCGAAGTCGTCATTCCGGGCGATCTCTATGGAGCGCCGCGTGGTCGCGCGTGAAGTGGTCAGCTTCCGGGCCATCAGGAACGGCTCGTCCAGACAAGCGAGGCGTTTCTGGCACCACTCCGCGACCTCGATCATGGGGCGCAATCCGAGCGCACCCTCTCGCTGTTCGAAGCGAACGAACCAAACTCGACCTGCTCGACCACAGAACGGTCGAGTTTCCCGGTGGGGCTGACGTTCATGGAGACAGGGCGTCAGGGATGTCCATGCTGGTCGATTCTCGGAGCTCCGGAGCCTCCGTCGACCATGACTCACGCCCAGGAGGCTCCATCGCCGCGTCAGCGGACCGGGTTCGGCAGGTCGGCCTGGAGTCGGCACCACGCGCTTCGTTTCCAGATGGACCGACCTGGGTAGCCCCGTCATGCGCCAACTCGCTGCACTCCTGGCCGTCCTGATCGCGATCGTGGCGTACGTGGGCTTTCGCGGGAGCGCGGTCGGTCCTGGCCCAACCAGGACGGGGCCCACGCAAGGGGAGGCCTCCAGCGCTCCGGGACCGACGGAGTTGGCGGGTCCGGACATCGGCGGCACACGCGTCGACGCGACGTCGCCCCTTACGGAGCCGCCGGAGGCTGACCCGCCAGCGCAACTCACGCCTGCTCCGGACCCGGATTTGGGCGTGCACGTCATGGTCACCAACGCGTGGACCTTGGAACCCATGCCCGGGCTGCGCTTGAGCATTCAATCGCCGCTCGGAGCTCGGGCGGTGACGACGGACGAGCTCGGTCGCGCCTTCCTCACCTGCGTCCCCGAGGACAGTGGGATGACCAGAGGCCTGTCCGGAACCTGGTCCTTCGAACTCGTGGGCGTCGACCCCGACACGCAGCTGGTGGAGCATGCGTTCGTGATCGCGGAGACGAGCCAGCCCTCCACCCAACGTATCGACTTGCGCGTCACGACGAAGACGCGCTTGCTCACGGTCGAGCTGATTCCTCCGCCCGGCGAACCGGTCGCGTGCGAGGTCTACTTCTGCTCGGTGGGCGCCTTCTTGGAACAGGCCCAGCTTCCACGCATCGAGACGCCGCCGGGCCTCGAGCCTTCACCTGTGCGCGATGCCGACGAAGGACCCTACGTTCACGAGTTCCCATACTCGAGCGACGCCGACTTGCACGGCTTCCGGATCTGGGCCACGGCGGCCAACGGCTACGTCAGTGAACCCTTGAGCTTCGAGGCCGGAACACTCCCAGCGCG
>JAJDEX010000394.1 GCA_029259575.1 Planctomycetota bacterium
GCCAACCGCGACCGGCGTGGCGCACGTGTCGTTCGCCGGGCCGGGGGGAAGCAGGGTGATGTCGAGCGTGCCCGGGCCAGCAGCGATGCTGGTCGCGGACCAGTTGCCGATCTGGATCAGGTAGGTCGTGCCGGAGACCGCACCCGCGAAGGTGAAGGTCGGCGGGTCGGATTCCACGAGGCACGTTGCGGTGCAGTCGGCGCCGAGGTGAATGTTGACCTCGGTGTCGTTGCCTTCGCTGGACGTGTCGATGGTGTAGTTGCCAGAGGCCGCGGGGGTCCAGGCGAAGAAGACGTCGCGGTTGCCCGCACCGTCGTTGACGCCACCCAGGCAGGTCGTGACGCCGTCACCGCCGTCGAAGGCGCTCGAGAAGGCCGACGTGCGATCGTACGGGAAGCTGCCTACGCCGCCGATGACGGTGGGCGTCGCGCAGGTGTCGTTCGCCGGGGGCGGCGGCGGAACCGAGACGTTCAGGCTGCCGGAGGCGTTGAAGATCTCCGCGTTGCCGAAGTCACCGACCTGGATCAGGTAGACGTCGCCGGCGTTGACTCCGGTGAGCGTGACCTGCTCTTCTCCGTTGGAGGCGCAAATGGCTCCGGCCGAGTTGGCGACACAGGTCGCCGTGCAGTCGCCACCGAAGTGAGCGTTGATCTCGACGTCGTTGTTCGCGCCGCAGTTGTCGAAGATGTAGTTGCCGGCCGCGAGAGCCGTCCAGGCGAAGAACACGTCGCGGTGGGGCGGAAGCGTGCCTTGCGCGGTTGCACAGGTGACGGGGTCGCCACCGACGAAGCCGCTGCTGGTCGCGCCGAAGCGGGAGTACGGGAACGAGCCCAACCCCGAGATCGGGTCCGGGGTCGTGCAGGTGTCATTCGCGGGCGGCGCGCCGATGATGTCGACGGTCAGCGTTCCGATGCCGGTGTTGCCCGCGCCGAACGCGCCGAGCTGGAGGACGAACTGATCGCCGATGAGCACGCCCGGGAGCTCGATCGAGCTGCGCAGGCCGCAGGCGTCGTCGTTGTTGGCGACGCAGATCGCCGAGCAGTCGGTGCCCGCACCGATCTGCAATTGCGTGTCGTACGTGGCGTCGCACGTCCCGAAGACGTGCGTGCCGGCGGCGGTGGCGGTCCAGACGAAGAACACGTCTTCGTTCATGGTCGCTTCACAGGGAGCACCGCCGAGGTTCACCGCCGAGGCGGAGCTGGCCGTGGTGTCGAAGGCGAAGCCGCCCGCACCGGAGATCGGGGTCGGTGCGACGCAGTCGTCCGTGCCCTGGGCAAAGGCGGCGCTCGGGAGAGCGATCGCCACGGCGCCGACGAGGGCGCCCATGATGGTCTTGTTCATCTTGCGATTCGAAGGAGTTGTGAGGAGAAGCCGTGCCGCGGTCTGCCTTCGAACCGTTCCGCGGAGGCGCCGGGTTGGCGGTCCAAGGAGTCGGGAGCGGGCAGGCTGCGACCCGTTCAGCTTAGATGCGAATGGCCGAAGTCTCCCAGGGGATTCCCTGGATCGCACAAGGGAAGCCCAGCGCGCTGTTCTCGGGCTCCCCAGCCAGCGTCAGAGGCCCTGGTGAGGGCTGGGTCTTCCGCTTTGACCCAGCCTGAGACACCTCGGTCGGGAGTGGGACTGCCCGGCCCGTCGACCCGCGATCGGTGGAACTCCACTCGCGGCCCCAGGACCTGCGACGCCACGCTCACCGCCGCTCGAAACCTGCGCGTCGATTTCCCTCAGGGGAAGAGCGTGCTGCCCGAGAGGAATCCCGGTAGCACCCCGATCGCCACGACCATCGCCGCGCAGAATCCGACGCAGGCTGCGGCCCACGGACGCTCGGCCATCGGCGGAGCTTGCCCGTCCTTGGCCGGCTGCATCCACATCGCGATCACGACGCGCAGGTAGTACCCGAGCGCGACGACCGACAGCAGGATGCCCGCGATCGACAGCGCGATCATGTCGGCTTGAACGGCCGCACCGAACACGAAGAACTTCCCGATGAAGCCGCCTGTGGCCGGAATGCCGCCGAGGCTCAACAGGAACAACGTCATGCCCGCGGCCATGCCGGGACGTCGCTGGCCGAGCCCGCGCAGTCCGTCGATGGTCGTGTGGTGCTCGCCGTCGGCCTCGAGCCACGAGAGGAGCGCGAAGGCTCCTCCGGCGGTGAAGACGTACGCGGCCATGTACAACACGGCGGCCTGCGTGGCCTCTGCACTGAGCAATCCGTCGCTGGCAGCCGACGCCGCCACGGTGAACAGCAACGTGCCCGCGTGCGCGATGCCGGACCAGGCCAACATGCGTTTCAGGTCCTTCTGCATCAGCGCGCCGAAGTTGCCGACGGCCAGCGTCAAGACGGCCAGAACTCCGATCAACGTCGCAGCCGAGACCGGGACGAGGAACGCGGCCTCCAGCAGGAACGCGAACGCCGCCGCCTTCGTGCCGGTCGCCATCAACGACGTCACGGGCGTGGGCGAACCTTGATAGACGTCCGGCACCCAGAGGTGGAACGGGAAGATGCTCGCCTTGAAGAACAGGCTGCCCAGCATCAGCGCGATGCCCGTGCGTGCCAGCGGCGACTCGAGCGCTTCGCCGACCTGGCGCAGTTCCGGCAACGACATCGTGCCGGTCGCCGTGTACAGGAGGCCCGCGCCGTACAGGAACATCGCGACGCCGAACGCGCCCAGGACGAAGTACTTGAGGCCGGCCTCGACCGAGTCGTTGCGTACCCGGCGGAAGGCTGCCAGGCAGTAGAGCGGGATCGAGAGCAGCTCGAGCCCGATGAAGAACGTGATCAGGTCCTGGGCACCGGCCATCATCATCATGCCGATGGGGGCGGTCAGCATCAGGACATCGTGCTCGCCCAGGAACGGAGCCTCCTGGCGGTAGTACTTGCGCGCCTGCATCCACGCCACGAGCGTCGCCGCCAGGAACACCATGCCCCAGACGCCGACCTGTTGGCTGACCAACAGCGTGCCGCCGAGGACCCGCACGGGCGCACCGATCTCGGGCGTGTGCTGCCACAGTCCCCAGCAACCCCAGGCCGAAGCCAGGATCGCGCCGAGGAACACGGCGGGGCGGATCTTCTTGAGACCCTCGAACAGCTCGCAGACGAGCAGCACCAGGATGCCCACCGTCAGCGACACCATCGGCGCGAGCGCACGCGCCGCGTCTCCGGTGAACGTGTTCGCGAACAGTTGCTGGGTCGACTCGGGGTCGAACGCACCGCCTTGGGCCGTCGTTTGCAGGGCGGACTCTTGAACGATCGTGATCAGGCTCATCGGGGGACCTCGGTCGAGGCTTCAGCGGCGCTGAGTTCGAGGGTCGTCTGGGCAGCCTCGACGCGCTCGGCGAGGAGGTCGAGGGAGGCGGTGGTGCGATCCAGGAACATGTTCGGCGCGACGCCGATCCAGACGCACAGGACGGCGATGGGAACCATCAAGCCGACCTCGCGCAGGTTCAGGTCCTGCAGCTTCTGGTTGGCCTCGTTGGTCACTTCACCGAACAGCATCAAGCGCGTGGCGCGCAACAGGTACACGGCGCCGAAGATGACTCCGGTGACCGCGATTCCGGCGATCCACGGGTTGGCCTGGAAGGAACCCAGCAGGATCATCCATTCCCCGATGAACCCGTTCAGCCCGGGCAGGCCGACGCTGGACAGCACGGCGAACACGAAGAAGAACGCGAAGACCGGCATGACGGCTGCGACGCCGCCGTAGTCCTTGAGCTCGCGCGTGTGGCGCCGCTCGTAGATCATCCCGATCAACAGGAAGAGCAGTCCGGTCGAGAGGCCGTGGTTGACCATCTGCAGCAGGCTGCCGCGCAAGCCCGACTGGGTCAGCGCGAACATGCCGAGCACGACGTAGCCCAGGTGGCTGACCGACGAGCATGCGACCAGACGTTTCACGTCCGTCTGCGCCATCGCCAGGAACGCGCCGTACACGATGCCGACCGCGCCGAGGATCATGAACGCGGTCGACGACGCGACGGCCGCTTGCGGGAACATGCCGATGCCGAAACGCAGCAGCCCGTAGGTGCCCATCTTCAGCAGCACGCCGGCCAGGATCACCGAGCCCGAGGTCGGCGCCTCGGTGTGCGCGTCGGCCAGCCAAGTGTGGAAGGGGATGACCGGCACCTTGATCGCGAACGCCAGCGCGAAGGCGGCGAACAGCCAGCCCTGCACCTCGAGCGACGAGGCCGCCGCCAACTCGGTCAGCTCAGGAATGCTGGTCGTGTGGAAGTGCAGGTACATCCACACGGCCGCGATCAGCATCACGAGGCTGCCGGCGACGGTGTAGAGGAAGAACTTGACCGTGGCGTAGAGGCGACGCTCGCCGCCCCAGATGCCCAGCATGAAGTACAGCGGAACGAGGCTGACTTCCCAGAACGTGTAGAAGAGCACCAGGTCCATCGCCAGGAAGACGCCCATCATCCCGGTCTGCATCACGAGCAGCCAGACGAGGAACTCCTTCACTCGATGCTTCACGTGCCCCGGCGTCGACAGCACGACGAGCGGCATGAGGAACGCCGTCAGCGCGACAAGCAGGATCGAGATGCCGTCCACGCCCAGGGCGTAGCGCACTTCGACGAAGCCCGGCGCATCGTGGTACGGGATCAGGAACCAGTGTCGGTTCTCGGTCAGTTGCTGGGTGGCGATGCTCGCGTCGAACTGGAACCACAGCATCGCGCCGAGCACCGCGACGATCAGCGTGACCGCCAGCGTGTAGCCACGCATCAGGTCGTGCCGATCGCTGGGCAGGACCAACAGGCCGAGCGCCCCCAGCAGGGGGATGAAGATCAAGAGGGAGAGCAGCATGAATCAGTTCCCCATCCACATCCAAAGGACGACGAGCGTGCAAGCGGCACCGCCCATCCAGAGTCCGTACGTCGAGAGCGAACCGTCCGCCGTCTTGCGCACGCGGTGACCCGTGCTCTGTGCCAGCCGGCCCAGTCCGTTGACCGCGCCGTCGATGATGACCTGGTCGATGACGACCGCGATCATCCGCGCGCCCAGCATGATGGGCCCGACGATCCACAACTTGTAGGTGCGATCGATGCCCCAAGCGTCGCCGAGCGCCGCAGCCAGCTGGGGCCGCTTCGCCTCGAACGCCTGGTCGGCGCCGATGCCTCGCTTGTGGTGGTGGAAGCCGAAGTGCGCGCCGGCGAGAGCGATCACCGAGCCGAGGCCCAGCAGGAGCCACTCGGTCGTGTGCGACATGTGATGGGCACCGCCCAGGATTCGGGTGCCCTCGCGGGTCACGGGCTCGAGCCAGTGCGTGAGGTAGCCGTCGGCTGGCAGGACCGGCGGCAGGTTCAATACACCTGCACCGATGGCCAGAACGGCCAGCGCATACAACGGCATCGTCATCAACCGCGGCGACTCGTGCGGATGCACGTGCGCCGCGTCGAAGCGCTCCTCACCGAAGAACGTCAGCGCGACCATGCGCCACGAGTAGTACGCGGTCATGGCGGCCGTCGCGATTCCGATGCCCCAGAGCAACAGGTAGACGCCACCGTGCTGGAACGTCATCGCCAGGATCTCATCCTTGCTGAAGAAGCCCGACAAGAGCGGCAGTCCCGACAGCGCCGCGGCACCCGCCGTGAACGCCAGGAACGTCTTGGGCATGTGCTTCCGCAGGCCGCCCATCTTGTGCATGTCCTTCTCGTCGTGCATGCCGTGGATCACGGAACCCGCAGCGAGGAAGAGCAGCGCCTTGAAGAAGGCGTGCGTGATCACGTGGAACAGCGCGGTGGACCAGGCTCCGACGCCGAGCGCCAGGAACATGTAGCCGAGCTGGCTGACCGTCGAGTACGCGAGCACACCCTTCAGGTCCCGCTGGCGCAGCGCGCTGGACCCCGCGACGAACGCGGTCAGCGCACCGACGATCGCGATCGTCATCATCACCGCCGGCGCCGAGGCGTACAGCGGGTTGAGGCGGATCACGAGGTAGATGCCGCTGGTGACCATGGTCGCGGCGTGGATCAGCGCGGACACCGGCGTGGGGCCGGCCATCGCGTCGGGCAGCCACACGAACAGCGGGATCTGGGCGCTCTTGCCGCAGGCGCCGCCGAACAGCAGCAGTGCCGCGAGGCCGAGCTGCCAGGCCTTGGAGGCGTCGAAATTCTGCAGCGCGATGTCGCTGTTGATCTGGGCGTAGTCGAACGAGCCCACCAATTGGACCAACAGGAACATGCCCAGCAGGAACGCCGCGTCACCGATGCGGTTGACGACGAACGCCTTCTGTGCGGCCTCGGCGGGCCAGCCCTTGCGGTACCAGAAGCCGATCAACAGGTACGAGCAGAGGCCGACGCCCTCCCAGCCGACGAACGTGCCGACGATCGAGCTGGACAGGATCAGCACCAGCATCATCGCCACGAACAGGTTCAGGTACGCGAAGAACTTCGCGAAGCCCGGGTCGCCCTTCATGTACCCGACGGCATAGATGTGGATCAGCAGGCCGACGCCGGTGACGACCAGCGTCATGGCACCCGACAGGCGGTCCAGCACCATCGCGACGTCGACGTTCAGCGAATCGCTGACGTGGATCCAGTCCCAAGCGGCGCTGGACAGTTCGGTGACGCCCTCGACGCGCAGGCCGAAGAAGCCCTTCAGTCCGAGGACGAACGCGAACGCCATCATGGCGACCGCGGTCCAACCCGCGACGGGGCCGAGGCCCTCGGTGCCGGGGCTGTCCTTGCGCTGGCGCAACGTGACGGCGTACATCACGGCGCACAGCAGGCTTCCCAGAAGCGGCAGTCCGGGGATCAGCCAGAGCCAGTTGTCATGCATGGGATCCGTCCTCCAGCTCGGTGAGCTCGCGCAGGTCGACCGACTGCTTGCGGCGGTAGAGCGCGATGACCAGCGCCAGGCCGACGGCGGCTTCCACCGCGGCGACGACGATGACGAAGGTGACCATGATCGGCCCTTCCAGGTCGGTCTGGTCCTGGCCCGCCAGGAAGGCGTTGTGCCTGGAACCTGCGACGAAGGCGAGGTTGGCGGCGTTGAGCATCAGCTCGATGCACATCAACACGACGATCAGGTTGCGGCGGATGAAGAATCCGGCGACGCCGATCGAGAACAGGATGGCCGACAGGATCAGCAGGTGTTCGGTGGGGACGCTCATGCGGCCTCCTCCTTCGCCGCCGTCAGCGTTTGGGGCGGCGAGACGGCGACCGAAGCGCGCTCGCGCTTGGCGAGCACCAGCACGCCGACCGCGGTCGCGAGCAGCAGCACCGAGGCGCCCTCGAAGGCCAGCGTCCACTGCGTGAACATCGCCAGGGCCATCTGCTTGAGCGGGTCGAGCCCACCGATCGGTAGCACGACGCCCTCGGGCAGCTGGGCCAAGTTCGCGTTCGCGACCGTCAGCAGCGTGAGCGCCGCGACGATGCAGCCGATGCCGATGCCGAGGCGCGGCGTGAGGCCGCCCTGCATCACCGGCGCGTCGTGCTCGGCGTCCGGGTCACCCAGGTTGAGCAGCATGACCACGAACAGGAACAGCACCATGATCGCGCCGCCGTAGACGAGCACCTGGATCGCGGCGAGGAACTGGAAGCCGGACAGCAGGTACGTGGTGGCGATCCCGACGAAGGACGCCAGGAGCCACAGCACGCTGTGCACCGGATTGCGCGCGAGCACGACGCCCAGGGCCGCCAGGACCGAGAGCGTGGCTGCGGCGTAGAAGATGAGGTCTACCACCGGTCGTTGATCCGTTTCACGTAGTCCATCCGTTTGCGCATCTCCGACTCGGGACGCTTCAGGCGCTCCATGTCGTAGACGAGTCCCTGGCGGGTGTAGTCCGCCAACTCGAGCTCATCGCTCATGTAGATCGCGTGCTTCGGGCAGGCCTCTTCGCAGAAGCCGCACAGGATGCAACGCAGCATGTCGATGTCGAACCGCTCCGGCTCGCGTTCGATGAAGCGATCGGTCTCCTGGCCGTCGATCGTGATCGCGTAGGCCGGGCACGCCGCCTCGCACAAACCGCACGACACGCACGCGATGTTGCCGTCGGTGTTGACGACCAGACGCGGTTGACCGCGCGTGACCTCGGTGGTCGGCAGCCCCTCTTCGGGGTACTGCCGCGTCACCCGGGGCTTGAACATCTTGGCGAACGTGATCGACAGGCCCTTCACGATGGAGGGCAGGTAGAGCTTCTCCCAGAGAGTCAGCTCGCGTCGTTTGACGATGACCATGGCATCAGCTCCAGGAAACGATGGCGCCCGTGAGGAGCAGGTTGGCGAGAGCGATCGGCAGGAAGACCTTCCAACCGAGCGACATCAACTGGTCGAACCGGAAGCGCGGAAGGGTCCAGCGCACCCAGATGAACAGGAACAGGAAGAAGCCCGTCTTGGCGATGAACGCCACGAACTGCAGGTACCACGGTGCGTCCGCCCAGAAGGGAACTTCGTAGCCGCCCAGGAAGAGGGTCGTGATCAAGCACGACATGACCACGATCGCGCAGTACTCGCCCAGGAAGAACAGGGCGAACTTCATCGAGGAGTACTCGGTGTGGAAACCGCCGACCAGTTCCGGCTCGCACTCGGCGAAGTCGAAGGGGTGGCGGTTGGTCTCGGCGAAGGTCGCGATCACGAACAGGACGAACGCGACCGGC
>JAJDEX010000395.1 GCA_029259575.1 Planctomycetota bacterium
CTGTGCGTGGGAGCTCGTCCACGAGTTCCACGCGCTTGGGGACCTTGTAGTTCGCCAACCGTTCGCGGCAGTGGTCGCGCAGCTCGTCCTCGGTCGCGGAATCGCCGGGGCGCAGCATTACAGCGATGCGCAGTTCTTCACCCCACTCGGGGTGGGGGACGCCGTAGGCCGCGCACTCGAGGACCGCGCGATGCTCCAACAGAGCCGCTTCGACCTCGGTCGAATACACGTTCTCCCCGCCGGTCAGAATGACGTCCTTGGCGCGATCGACGATGTTCACCGAGCGTTCCTGGTTCCACGTCGCCAGGTCGCCGGTGTAGAACCACCCGTCCCGGAACGCCGCAGCGGTGACCTCGGGTCGTTGCCAGTATCCGGGGCTGACCGTCGTGCCCCGGACCCGGATCTCGCCGACGGCTCGATCGTCCTGGGGTACGAGTTGGTTCGCCCTGTCGACGATCTCCAGCTCGACCGTCTCGTACGGGCGTCCCGTGCGAGAGCGGACCGCCAACTGCTGTTCCGGTGTGAGGCGCAGGTGGTTGGCCTGCAGGAGCGACAGCGTCAAGAACGGGCTCGTTTCCGTCAGCCCGTAGGTCTGCGCGTACTCGCAACCGAAGGTGTCCAGCGTGCGACCGACGACGCTGGGCGCGATCGGTGCACCTCCGCTCAGGATCAGCCGCAAGCTTGGCGTGCGCGCGTCCTGGCCATCCAGGTCGGCGAGCAACGCCTGCAACATCGTGGGGACCAGGTTCGTCAGCGTCACGCCATCACGGCGCAGGACGTCCAACGCTGCGGACGTCGAGAAGCGCGGCAGGAAGGCGTGCGCGCCGGCTTCGCGGGTGATGGCGAAGACGGCCCACGCATCGGCCAGGTGGAACATAGGAGCGAAGTGGCCCCAGACGTCGTCGCGGAACAGGTCCAGTTCCGTGCATGCGGCCGCGGCGTGTGCGGCGACGTTGCCGTGCGTCAGCATCACGCCCTTGGGACGGCCCGTGGTGCCGCTCGTGTAGTAGAGCTGGGCGACGTCCCCGGCAGCGTTCTCGTGCGGCTGGAAGGTGCGCCGTTCGTTCACCAGGTCGGCGAGCGAGGCATCTTCACCCGCGCCACTCAGTCGGACGACGAGTTCGAGTGCGGGGACCTCGCCTCGCAACGCGTCGACCTGGGGGTCGAAGTCCGCCCCGACCAACCAGGCCTTCGGCGCGGCGTCCTGCAAGATGCTCGCCAGTTCGGGGTTCGCCAAACGCACGTTGAGCGGTACGGCGATCGCGCCGAGTCCGGCGAGGGCGAAGTAGGCCTGCAGGTACGCGACGGAGTTGCGTTCGAGGATGGCGACGCGGTCACCCGGTGCGATGCCGCGCGCGGACAGGCCGGCGGCAAAGGCTGCCGTCTCGTCGTGCATCTGGGCCCAGGTCCAGGAGCGATCGCCCTCGCGCGCCGCGACGCCCGTCGGGTTCGATTGCGCTGCTCCGCGAAGTAGGTTCCACAGTTCCACGGCCTCACTCTAGCTCGGATCTCACGCGACCATCTACCGAGACCACCTATCGGTATCGTGCAACGCGAGCCCGTGGTGGTTGCAAGCGGTCGGGTCGCCCCCGAACGGATAGGGCCGTCCAGGGCCCTTGGTGGGCCGCTCAGGTCGGCGGACCGAGTCGACCCAGGGTCTTGCGCACGCCGAGCTGGTAGTTCTTGAACACGACCTCGTGCCGGCCTTGGATCGCCTGCAGGAACGCGTCGACCGCGTCGCCGGGCCGTTCGTGACGCGAAGCGCGCTTCCAGGGAGCACGTTTCCAGCGATAGTCGTCCCAGATGCAGAGCCCGCCGACCTTCAAGAGGGGCCAGGTCAGCACGGAATCGGTCAGCACTGGAAGAGCGCGATGGTCGCCGTCGATGTAGATGACGTCGAAGGTCTCGCGTTCGAACTTGGGATCGCGCAGGACATCGCCCGCCTCGCCCTTGTGCAGTTCGACCTTGGACGCGTGGTCCTGCAGATTGGCGCGTGCACGCGACTCGAACGGATCGCCCGCGATGGGCCAGGCGTCGATCCCGATGAGTCGACTGGCCTCATGGGTGAGCACGTTCTCGAGCATCCAGCGCGAACTGCGTCCCTCGAAGACACCGATCTCCAAGTACCGCAACGGCTCGCCGGCCAACGGCATCAGGTGTGACTGTGCGTTGTCGACGAAGTGGCGCGCCCAGTCTTGGGTGAAGGTCGGTTCGGGCATGTCCTTGGGGCGTCTTGGTCGGAGGCGGTGGGAACCCGCTCGCTAGGGCGATCCTAACCGAGAGGTCCCGCCCCGACGTTCGGCGCGGACCAGGTGTCCCCCGATGGGCTGCGCCGCTTCCGTGACGAGGCCAGGACACGAGCGGTCGGGCACGCCGGACCCGCCGCCCTGAACCTGCAAAGGGGCCTCCTCGGGGTTCTAGCGTTTCCCTTGCACGGACGGGCACCGTGATCCGTCGCGGAGGGGGTAGTCTGCACGCAGGAGATACCCATGAGACTGCACAGCCTTGCACCCTTGGTGCTGATCGGCGCGTTCCTGCCCGGCCTGCCCGTTGGGGCTCACGACACCCATGCGAACCTTTCGTTCGGGGCCACTTCGATCGAAGGCGCGCGCGCTTCGGACTACGACGACGTGCTCCAGGAGTACGCCGAAGCGAACTCGAAGTTCCAGGACGACTTGTTGAACGCCAAGAGCCTGGACGAGCGGGCGAAGCTGTTGAAGAAGAGTCCGGTTCACAAGTTCTGGCGCAAGTTCGATCGGGCTGCGAAGTCGGATGTCCGCGCGCTCGTTTGGATGTTGCACCATGCCGCCGAGAAGGAATCCGACCCGAAGAAGATGCAGAAGCTCGTGGACGGGCGGGCCAGACGAGTCCTGAAATCCGATGTCACGACACCCGATTTCGGGGACGTCCTGAGCGTGATCAAGGACATCGAGACCTTGGCGGAGGACGACCTCTTGGCGCTGTACGACCAAGTGCTCGAGACGTCGTCCCATCACGACGTCAAAGCACAAGCGCAGTATCGCAAGGCCGGGCTCTTCCAC
>JAJDEX010000396.1 GCA_029259575.1 Planctomycetota bacterium
CCCGGGACCTTCCCGTCGGAAAGGCCCCGGGCCAGATGGCTCAGGTCGAGGTCTCCACCTCCCGACCCGAGCTGCCCACGGACTCGTGTCGGACACGAACTCGCGGGCGCGCCTGGGACCTGCCGTGTCCCAGGGGTGCGATGGGTCAGGACCCGGGCCCGGTCGGATTCGAATCGGTCGGACACGGGCGCGTCTCGAAATCCTCGATGTGGCCGGCGGACATGGTCGTACACCCACAGACGGGTGAGGCGATCCCGATCTCAAGGAGGGGAATCGTGTACCTCTCGCAGGAACAGGTCTCCATGATCACGTCCAGGTTGCCCGCACTGGCGCAGAAATGATCGTCGAGCGTGTTGCCGGAGCAGATCTGGTGCGAGGGATGGGTGAGTCTCCAACTCGGGCAGCGTTCCCCTCCGAAGCCGATCTGGGCGCCGAGGATCACGAGCCCGGTGCCACAGGTCTTGGCGTCCTTCGACTGGGCCACGACCGCGTTCACCTGGCTCGCTTGCGTGTGGGCGCACGCGTTCTGGGCCAAGAGCGCTGCGGTCGGGGAAGGTCGTGTGGAAGCCGAAGTCCATGCACTCGCCGGTAGCGCCGTGAGGACAGCGAGGCCGAGGGCGATCGGAAGCAGGCGCAGCGGGCGGTTCAGTTCTCGGAAAGTCATGAGGTCTCCTGGCATGGTTGCCGTTCGGGTTGTGGGACGAGTTGCGAATCACGCTCGACGGAGTCGGGCGTCGGTCGTTCGGGCCTCTGCGTCCCGAAGGGGATTGGGTCTCAACGGGGGAGCGCAGCCTCGGCTTGCAGTTGCGCGTGTTCGTCCTCGGGGATCCAGCGTCGGAGCCGTGCGACGGCGGACTCGCGCGTTCGCCGGTCGACGTCGTCTCCCAGTGCGATCTCACGCAACAGGGAGAGCGCGCCGCGGCGACTGTCGGGACCCAGGCGCGCGAGGTTGGACGCGGACATCAGGACCTGGTGCGGTGTCGTCCCGACCCAGGGATCCTCACGCTGGCGCCAGGCGTTGCGCACGGTTTCCAGCGCATCGGGGGCTTCATGTCGCAGCGTCGAAGCGGTCGCCGTGACGAGGGCCTGGCCCCGCACCGTCGGGTCGGGGTCCGTGGTCGCAATGCCGAGCAGTTCGGGCGTGGACGCGTGACTCATGCCCGCCACCAGCAGTCGTCGACCCTCGGCCCGAAGGTTGCCGCTGACCAGCACGGTGTACTCGTCTCGCAGCGCATCGACGCCCCCGGGTCGCACGCCCAGCGTATGCAGTTGCATCAGGTGTTCCGGGCGTGCGCGCGCCCCCAGCACCTCGGCGGCCAAGCGCGGTTCCGCCGCACTCGCCACGGCCTGCATCAGGGCCGCCCGCCTGGTGCGATCGAGTTCGGGGTCGTCCAGCAGCGTCATCACCATGCGCAGGTGACGTTGGTCCGGATCCAGGGCGAGGAGCTGAGCCCAAGCGAGTTCCAAGACGGCCGGGTCCGAGGACTCGGCCAGAAGCGCGTTCATCCAGAGCGCACGCTCCCCGTCCGGCAGGTCGCGAATCGCCACACGCAGCAGGCGAATCCAGACGTCCTCGAGTTCCGGGTGCTCGTGCAGCAGGTCCAAGAGGCGCGGGACGTGGCGCGCGCGCAGCACGAAACGCCCTTCGGTCGTGAGCCCGACGAGACCGCTCACCAGCGGTTCACGTTCCAGCGGGTCCCAGGCGGGCAGCGATCCCAGCAACTGGTCGAGCAGGGCGTCCCCGTCCTCCCGCGTCACGCCAGGCAGATCCATCAGCGGTGTGCTGTCGTACAGAGCCGTCGCCGTCAGGATCGAACGCAGGATCCCGAGTCGCCCCAGTCGTCCGGGATCGAGCGTGTCGTCCAGCGCTCCACCGACCGCCAGTGCGAGCACGTCGTTCATCAAGGCCGGAGCGCGCACCAACGGTCTCAGGAGAGGCTCGAGGACCGCCGGATCGTCCGACGTCGCGGCGCCCAACCGACGCAGCGCCTGCAAGAGGTCGATGACCGGAACCATCGGCAGCGCGAGCGTTCGATCCGAGGCTTCCGTGCTTGCGAACGTGACCTCCAGCACCTCCTCCCCTGTGGCGGTGGGGCCGTCGAGGGTCGGCATCGTGGCCGGCCGACCGAGCAACCAAGCCACACCCACGAGTGCCGCGGCGACCGCGACGAGGGCAGCGGTGAGGAGGGAGTGACCCGATTGGGCGGGACGAGATGTGGTTCGGTTGCGCATGGGGGATCTCCTGGATCACCCCGTGGACCGCTCGGGTCGCTCACCGGTTGCACATCCCACCCAGGAAGTTTCGTCCGCACGTCGCGCAAGGACTCCGCACGAAGCCGAAGCCAATGCCGCAGCCGATGCCGTGCCTCACGCAAAGCGTGGACGCAAGGACGACTCAGCGTGCGTTCAACACCCAGAGCGTGTCGTCACCCAGCACGAGCACCCGCCCGTCCGCCGCGATCACATCACCACCCCGGTCCCCGGACTGCACCGCCACCAGCGGCTCCGCATGCAGCAACTCGAGTTGTGCATCGCGATCGAACAGGTAGATCCGTTGATCGCTCGAGGTCAGGACGCGACGCTGCGTGCCGAGCGCGCGACCCTGGAACGTCTCCTGGACCCCCAGATACATGGCCGAACCGGAGGCACCGGAGTTCGCGCGCCAGCGCAGGGCCAGGTTGCGTCCATCGCGTCCGAGGAACAGCTTGGGATCCGAGAGCCCGTCGACGAGGTCCAGGTCGGCACGGATCGGCAGCGGTCGATCCAGCAGCACGCCGGCGGCCGTCGGCGTGAGGGCCAGATGATAGGCATGGTCCGAATCGAACGGAGCGATGACGAATCCGTCCGCGTTCCCCTCGGGTGCGCGCGAACCGGGCCAGCCGGGTGCCTCGAACGGCCGGCGTCGATAGCGGAAGGCGTGCGACAGTCGACCGTCGGCGGGATCGAGAACCGTGACCAGACCTACGTTCGTCCCGACGATCAAGGCGCCGCCGATCAGGGCCAGCGGCATGCCCGCGGTACCGATCTCGTTGGAGCCCGTACGGCCCTCGTTGTCGCGCCGCAGGTCCGCGGCGCGTGTGAGGAAACGGCGCCACAGCGGTTCGGCGGTCGCCAGGTCGAACGCGCACAGCCAGATCTCGCCTGGCGGTCCCGCGTGCTCGTTGCCGGGGTCGTGCATGCGGCGCGCCGCCACGAAGATCCGTCCGTCCGCGATGCAGGGACCCGGCAGGATCTCCCACGTTCCACTACCGAACGGTTCGGCGGCCGTCTCGTCGGGGACCCACTCGGATCCATTGTGACGTTCGATGCCGAAGGACGACAGCAGCCACTCGGGTTGCGGGCAGTCCGTGTCCTGACTGCGCAGGCACGCGAGGTAGTTGCCGCGTGCCGCCTTGTTGAGGCCGCGCATCATGCGACCGCTCGTGCCTCGGTCGACCACCATGACGACGCGCTCGCCGTCGGTGGCGGGGAGGATCGACCAACCACCCGAACTGGCGAGCGCGAGCGGCCTGGGCATCGGAACACCCAGCATGTCCTCGAGCGAACGGCGTTCGATGCGTCCGCCGCGGACTTGATTCAGCGTGGCCTCGGGAAGCCAGACCATCGAACGCGCCGTCTGCACGACCACCGAGCCATCGTTCAGCGTGACCAGTCCTGGGCGGAGCCCGCGACCCAGTTCGGCACCGCGCATCGAACCTCCCACGCCGACCAGGAACTCCAATCGATCGGCGCGCACCACGCTCAGGGATGTGGCGTTGTCCAGGAATCGAGTCGGGGATGCGGCTGGCGCAGGCAGTGCGGACGACCGCTGTTCGATCGCAGCTTCGAGCCGGGCTTGGTCCGGAGCGCTGCCGTCGAGCAATCTCAAGTGCCGCGTTGCGCGCGACAGCCAGACGGAGGCGGCGACCGGTCGACCGGACTCGGCCGCCAGATCGGCACAGGCGATGGCGGCGACGACGGCGACGCGCATGCCCGGCAGTTCGCGCTCCAATCGACCTTGGCCGTTGAGATTGCGCGGTGCTGCCGCGAAGTCCTCGAGTGCGGTGGACGCGAACCGTGAGCGCCAGGCGGCGCGATCGTCCGGCTCCAGGGATTCGAGCCTGCGCAGGACCGCGGCTTGCACGCCATCGGCGCGTCGTCCTAGCGTCCCGTCGGGATCGGGGAACGCACCCGTGCCGGAACCGTTCGGGTCGAGGCCGGGTACGGCATCGCCCGCGACGCTCGAGGTCAACGCCAGTCGCCAACCGTCGAACGCGATCGCCTGGGTCGCTTGCACGCCGGCACCTTCGCGCCGACCGAGCCACGCGGCATCCCCTTCGAAGAGCGCCTGGCTCGCTTCGCGATTCGTCGGCAGGAAAGCGTCGTTGCGCAGCGCCCCTTCCGTCAGTCCGGGCGGCGGATCGGTGGGGGCGTCCTGGGGGAGCGCGGAGCCCGCGAAGAAGGCCAAGAGCCCGACGCGGAACGCGACCCGGGTGCTGGTCCAAGCCGCTCGGGCTCGGCACGCATGCGACGCCGCGGGAGCCACCGGATCAGAGCCCGGAGTGATCTGTGCCGTGCGCCGAGGTGTCCGCCGGCGTGGCGTCGGAAGGCAGGGCGCCGTCCCCGGTCTCGCCATCGCGAGCCTGGCCGTCACCCGTGCGTCCTGACGCGGCCCGTTCCCGGGCCAGCATGTCCGCGGCGTGCGCGCGCTCCATGCGTCGGCGATAGATCGGGTCGTTCTGGGCTTCGACGCGCTGCAGGAGCGCGCCGTACTCGTCCGAGCTGTCGGCTTCGATCGCGCGCACGTCGGGCGCGGCGGTCTCGAGGCGATCGCGTTCGACCAACGCTGGCCAGAGCCCACGCGTCGTCACCTGCCACAGCAGGACGGACGGAACCCACACCGGCGCCCAACGCAACGTCCCGCGCAGGAAGCGCAGGGGCGAGGCGGGGCGATTGCGTGTGGTGGCGGACATGGGGCGGGGTGGTTCAGACGGACTCGGTCAGGTCGCGCGGGCCGTAGCGACCGGCGCCGCCGAGTTCTTCGGCGATGCGCAGCAAGCGGTTGTACTTGGCCACGCGATCGGAGCGACAGGGCGCGCCCGTCTTGATCTGGCCGGTGTTCGTGGCGACGGCCAGGTCGGCGATCGTCGTGTCCTCGGTCTCGCCGCTGCGATGGCTCATCACGCAGCGGAATCCGCGGCGATGGGCGAGGGCGATCGTCTCGAGCGTCTCGGACAGCGTGCCGATCTGGTTGACCTTGATCAGGATCGAGTTGCCGGCGCCGCGGTCGATGCCTTCGCGCAAGCGCTCGACGTTCGTGACGAACAGGTCGTCGCCGACCAGTTGCACGCGCTCGCCGATGTTCTGGGTCAGGCCGATCATGCTCTCCCAGTCGTCCTGGTCGAACGGATCCTCGATCGAGAAGATCGGGTACTTCTCGCACAGGCCGGCGTAGTAGTCGCCGAGCTGCGCGCCGGTGTGGCCCTTGCCGTCGATCGTGTACGTGCCGTTCTCGTAGAACTCGGAGCTGGCGGCGTCGATCGCGATGACGATGTCCTTGCCCGCCTGCATGCCCGTCTTGTCGGTGGCCTCGAGGATCAGCTGGATGGCCTCCTCGTTCGAGCCGAGGTCCGGCGCGAAACCGCCCTCGTCGCCGACCGCCGTGTTCAAGCCGCGATCCCGGCACACGCCCTTGAGCGCGTGGAAGACCTCGACGCCCATGCGCAGTCCCTCGCGGAACGACGTGGCGCCCATCGGCATGATCATGAACTCCTGGAGGTCCACGTTGTTGTCCGCGTGCTCGCCGCCGTTCAGGATGTTCATCATCGGCACGGGCAGCACGTGGGCCGCGGCACCTCCGACGTAGCGGTAGAGCGGCAGGCCGCAGTCCTGGGCGGCCGCCTTGGCCGTGGCGAGCGACACGCCGAGGATGGCGTTCGCGCCGAGGCGACTCTTGTTGGCGGTGCCGTCCAGCTCGATCATCGCGCGGTCGATCGTGTTCTGATCGAGCGCGTCCAGGCCGTGCAGGCTCTCGGCGATCTCGGTGTTCACGGCCTCGACCGCCTTGAGCACGCCCTTGCCTCCATAACGACCCTCGCCGTCGCGGAGTTCGTGGGCCTCGTGGACGCCGGTGCTGGCCCCCGAGGGGACGGCCGCACGCCCGAAGGCGCCCGACATGAGCTCGACGTCGACCTCGATGGTCGGGTTGCCGCGGGAATCGAGGATCTCGCGGCCTTGGATGTGGGCAATCTCAGACATGGGAGCGGGATCCTACCTCTCTGGTTCGACCCCTCCAAGACTAGGGATCGGCCGGGGGGCGCCTCCTCCGGACCGGGAACACGCGCGAGGTGTCTTGGGTGGCGGATCCGGCGGCGGTTCGAGCGGACGAGCACACCGCCGGGAAGTAGGGTCGATCGAGCGCGCTGGGCACCCGGATCGTGGTTCCACGCCCCCTGGAGGCCCGCGTGGGGGCGGATCGGCCTCCCTGGGTGCCATCCTGGATGGGGGCTGCAGCCCGGCCGGCCCGGGAGGAGTTCTCGAGGTCTCGCCAGATTCTTGGCCCGAGCGGCGGCCGATGTCCGGGTTCTAGGGACCTCGGCAGCCTCGGGTGGACCCGGTCGACCTAGCTACCGGACAGGAGATTCCGTCCCCCGCGCCGTGCCACCTGGGCCAGATCCAGGCTCCATCCTCCGCGCGGGTAGAATCCGCGCACCCCCATGCGATCCGTCAAGCCCCTAGCTCAACTGCCCAACCTGCTGACCCTGGCCAACGCCGGGCTCGGGTTGCTCGCGATCTCCAAGTCCATCGACGCGCTCGCCCTCGGGGTGGCCCATCCGCAGTTCCACGGGCTGATGGAATCCTCTTGCTGGTTGGTCATGGTCGCCATGGTGTTGGACGGCCTCGACGGTCGTCTCGCGCGGCTGCTCGGCACGCACTCCGACCTGGGGGCCCAGCTCGACTCGTTCGCGGATGCGATCACGTTCGGGGTCGCGCCGGCGTTGGTCGGCAAGGTCATGCTGGAGGCCCACGGTCTGGGTCACCCGCGATTGAACTTCGTCGCGGCGGCGATCTTCTCGCTGATGGCTGTGCTGCGCCTGGCGCGCTTCAACGTCGAGACGGACGACGAGGACGATCACAAGAGCTTCCAGGGACTGCCGTCCCCTGCGGCGGCCGGCATCTTGATCGCGACGATCCTGATGAGCCTGTCGCTGCAAGGACGCATCGAGATCGAGGGCGGACAGGAGACCGTCGTCGGCGCGGGCCTCAGCATCCTGCCCGAGACGTTCCGCATCGAGATGAGCGTGTTCCTGCAGCACGCGATCCTGTTCCTGCTGCCGGTGATCGGGATGCTGATGATCAGTCGCATCCGTTATGCCCACGGCTTGCACGCGCTGTTCCGCGCGACCGGCGTCGTGTCGCTCGCGCGTTTGGTGTTCATCGTGCTGGCGCTCTTCCTCGCGCCGGTTCCGCTGTTGTTCGTCCTCGGCTACGCGTACGTGCTGTACGGCGTGATCCAGGCTGGACTCGATCGCCGCAAGGCCTCTGCCGAGACCCGCAAAGTCGCATGAGTTCGCGTTACATGGCCGCCGTCGCGATCGGCGGCAACCTGGGAGACGTCGACCGCACGTTCACGCGCGCGATGACCCGTCTGGAGTCCACGCCGGGCGTCGTCGTTCTGCGGCGTTCCACCTGGCATCGCACCGAACCCGTTGGCGGCCCGGCGGGGCAGTCGAAGTACTTGAACGGCGTGATGCTCATCGAGACGACGCTCACGCCGGAGGTCCTGTTGGGCGTTCTGCAGGACATCGAATCCCGTTTGGGGCGAGACCGCGCCGTCGAGGTGCCGGACGGACCCCGGCCGCTCGACCTGGACCTCCTGTGGCACGGCGACACCGTGGCGGACACGGTTGGATTGCGCCTGCCGCATCCGCGCTTCGAGGAGCGCCTGTTCGTGCTCGAACCTCTGCTCGAGATCTGCCCCGATCACCGGCTGCCCGGATGCGGCATGAGCGTGCGCGAGCGCGTGGAGTCCCTGCGAGCCGAAGGCGCAACCGCGTGAGTCCGCGTGTCTTCACGAACCCGGGCGAGGCGCAAGCCTGGGCGCGCGAGACCGTCGCTTCGGGCCGCTCGTTGGGTCTCGTTCCGACGATGGGGGCGCTGCACGACGGTCACCTGCAACTCGTGCAAAGGG
>JAJDEX010000397.1 GCA_029259575.1 Planctomycetota bacterium
CCGCGGGGGTGGGTTGGTCTGTGCCCCGGGTCCCCACATGGGGGGGTGCCGGCCTGGTGGGTTGGGGGGGGGGGGCATGGCCGAAGCCGGGTGATCTACAGGTCGAGGGTGCCGCTCCATGCAAGGAACGACACCCACGGATGGACCCACAGGTCCGTCGCGGAGAGCGCCCGAACAGGACGCTCTTCGCTGCGGATTCACTTGGGCGCGCTGGCTTCGACGACCGTGCGCAGCGTCAGGCCGACGGACTCGAGCGCCTTGCTCGCGATCTTCGCCGTCACCGGGAAGTAGCCGTCCTCGACGACCGCCTTCTGACCTTCCTGGCTGAACGCGAAGGTGATGAATTCGCGGCGCAGGGGGTCCAGCTCGCTGCCCGGCTTGTAGTTCACGTACAGGTACAGGAAGCGCGCCAACGGGTACTCGCCGGTGTAGGCGTTGTCGGGGGTGGCGGCGATCATCTCGTCGTCGGCGCTGACGGCCAACGGGATCGCGCGCACCTCGGCGGTCTTGTAGCCGATACCGCTGTAGCCGATGCCGTACTTGTCGGCACCGATGCCCTGGACCACCGAAGCGCTGCCGGGCTGCTCCTTCACGGAGTCCTTGAAGTCGCCCTTGAAGAGCGCGTTCTTCTTGAAGTAGCCGTAGGTGCCGGAGGCCGAGTTGCGACCGTACAAGCTGATCGGCTTGTTGGCCCACTCACCGGTCAGTCCCAGGTCGCCCCAGGTCTGGACGTCGGACGCGTGTCCGCCCGCGCGGGTCTTCGAGAAGATGGCGTCGACCTGTTGCAGGGTCAGGCCGGCGATCGGGTTGTCCTTGTGGACGTAGACGGCCAGCATGTCGATGCTGGTCGGGAGCGCGACGGGCTCGTAGCCGTACTTCTTCTTGAAGTCGTCGATCTCCTTGGCCTTCATCTGACGGCTCATCGGACCGAAGGTGCTGGTGCCCTCGATCAAGGCCGGGGGCGCGGTCGAGGAACCCTTGCCGGTCACCTCGATCTGAACGCTCGGATAGGGCTTGCGAAAGCCCTCGGTCCAGAGCGCCATCATGTTGTTCATCGTGTCGGAGCCGATGCTCACGATGCTCCCGGAGATGCCCGCCTGGGGCACGTACTTGGGCAGCTTCTTGTCGACCTCGACCGTCTGCGCGGGAGCGAGGGAGGCCAGGGCGAGGAAGGCCGCGGGGAGGAGAAGAGTGGTGTTCACGTCGAGCTTGTCGTGTGGGGTTGCTTGGGGTCGTTGAGGGCGGAATGTTGCGCCACGACCGTGAACGAACCCTGAGCGCACCATGAAGGGAGTGTGAATCGCTTCCTAGCGCCGTACGACAGGTCCCTTGGACGCCTTCACCCAGGTGCCGGGGGCCACTTCTTGGCGACGGGTACGAACGCCTCCGGTCTCGCAGCCAGAACGAGACGGGGGGCCGGGCTCCTTCATTCAGGCAGCCCGGCCCCCCTTCCGCGTCGCGATCCGTGCGAGGACGTCTAGGCCTTGAGGATCTCCACCGCGCCGCTCGCGACGTCGTACATGCCACCGACCACGTCGACGTCCCCGGCTTCGTGCAGCTTGCGCAGGACCTCGCTCTCATCGAGGATCCGCGCCATGGTCAGACGGACGTTCTGCTCCGCCACCGCTTGTACGAAGTCCTCGTTCTTCGCGGTGCGCTGACTTGCATCGGAAGGCTCGAGCACGCTGTCCAGGGCGGGATGGAGCTTGGCGAGCATCTGCGTCAGGTGCCCGAGTTCAACCCCATCGCACGCCCCCTTGATCGCTCCGCAGCTCTTGTGCCCGAGGACGACGATCAGCTTGGCGCCAGCCACGCTGCAGCTGAACTCCAAGCTGCCCAAGATGTCCTCGTTGACGAAGTTGCCCGCGATACGAATGCTGAAGACATCGCCCACACCCTGGTCGAAGACGAGCTCGGAGGAGACCCGCGAATCGATGCAGCCCAGAACGGCGGCGAAGGGCCATTGCCCACCACCGGTGTCCTCGACCTGCTCCAGCAGGTTCCGGTTGGCCTTCAAGTTGTTCCGGAATCGCTTGTTGCCTTCGACGAGGAGTTCCAACGCCTTGGCCGGCGTCATGGTCGCTTGGGTGACTTTGTTCTGGGAATGCATGGCTGGACGGGGTTGTGGGTTCAAGCGACCTCGGTCGCCAGTCGGAGTTGGGTGGCCTGTTGGCCCTCGACGCGAAGAGTCAACTTGCGCTCTGCGGCGCTGGTGCTGAAGTCCTCGATGATCTCGATGACGTCCCGATCGACGTAGATGCAGGCGCTCATGTCGATCGTGACGAAGGAGCCGTCGGGGATCCGGCTGAGCTCGCGGAGAATGGCCCCCTTGTTCAGGAAGGTGACCTCCTCGGAGAGTCGCAGGCGAACGAGATGTCGCTCGTCCTGATCCGCCTCCTCGATGTGCATGAAGTGCGAGTTCATGTAGTTCCGCCGCAAGATCACCATGATCGCGACGGCCGTGCCGAGACCGATCCCGGTCAACAGATCGGTGAACACGATGCCCAGGATCGTCACGACGAACGGCAGGAACTGGGCCCAGCCCAGCTTGTAGGTACTCACGAACAGGGCCGGTTTCGCCAGCTTGTAGCCCACGACGAACAAGATGCTCGCCAGAACGGCGAGCGGAACCATGTTCAGCACGTGGGGCAGCACGAGCACGCCGACGAGCAGGAAAGCGCCGTGCAGGATCGTCGACAGTTTGGAGCGCGCGCCGGACTGGATGTTGGCCGAACTCCGCACGATGACTTGGGTGATCGGCAGTCCTCCGATCGCGCCCGAGACCATGTTGCCTACACCCTGAGCCAGCACCTCGCGGTTGGCCGGAGTCACGCGCTTCT
>JAJDEX010000398.1 GCA_029259575.1 Planctomycetota bacterium
GGGGGAGGTCCCGGAAGGGGGGGATCCGGGCCGGGGGGGGGAGGGAATATACTGCCCGTCTCCGGGCGGTTGCCAAGCATTTTCGGTTGCTGGGACAGGTTCGGGTCGTGTCCAGCCCAGCTGAGGACCCTAGAATCGACCGGGTCCCGGCCCGCAGGGGTCCCGTCCGAAGGGAGCTCTGCAAGATCGGGTCTTGGCCGGTTCGGGTCCGAGGCGAATCGGGTCTTGGGCGGATAGGGTCAGGAGGGCTCCGCCTACGGGTGGAGTTACCTGCTCCGATCGCCCAGGCAACCCCTTTCCCGCGACAGGATTCGCAGGCCAGGAATCACGGGCCTGAGCACGAAGGTTGTGCCATCCAGCGAAGGAACGGGTCTGTGACTTGCTAGGCGGACCCCGTTCGTAGATACCAAACCGCGTGCCAGACCCCGCACCGGGGCCCCTCCACCACGACACGATGCGATATCGCCCCTTTCGATCCACGGACCGCACGGTCCAGCCCGTCGCCGCACGCTCCGACCGTGCGGGAGCGCTCAGGCGAACCGGTGGGTATGGCCCCTCCGAACTCCCGAATTCCGGGCGTCCCAGGCCCCGAACCGCGCGGACCTCGCGTGAGGCCGCGCGACTCCTCGCCTTCGTCGGCTGCCTGATGCTGGCCGGTTGCTGGGGTGGGACCCCGACCGAGGAGGTCGAGATCGGACCGGAGGACCGACCCCGCGACGAGTTCGGCATCCCGCTGGACGCCGGCGTGACCCCCGAAGCTCGCTACGAGGTTTCGAACCTCATCCGCGCCTTCCGGGACATCGACCCGACGCTGACCAGCGATCACACCGACCGCCGCTGGTGGGAGCGCCACGACCGCCTCGCGAACCTGAAGAACGGATCGGTCGACATCGGCAACGCCGCCCTGCACGCCTGGACCGGCACGCCTTCCGAGGCACCCTACCTCGTGCGCCGTTCCCTGTTGTGGGTCGGCGGTCACGCGTCCCCAGAGGCCGCGCGCGAATTGCTGACGCGCATCTACCTCGAGTACGGCTACGCCCCCATCGACGATCGGACGGAAGCCTGCTTGGTGCTCGCCGAGACCTCGCCCGAGCGTTTCCTCGAGGTGACCGAGAAGCACTTGCTGCGTCATGGCAAACGCACCGAGACGCTGCCGGACGAAGAGTTCATGGTCGACGGCTGGGTCGCGGCTTGCGTCGAACTCAAGCGCTCCCCGGTTCCGATGCTCGCCCAGGTCGCGACCAATCGCGCGCTCGACCCCGCCGCGCGCTGGAGCGCGGTCAAGAGTCTGCGAGACTTCGAAGCCGAACCCGAAGGCCTGGACGCATTGCAACTCTGCCTGCTCGAGTCGTCCGGCGACGGCTACCTGCGACGCATGGCCGCGCAGTCGTTGCGCGACCTGTTGCCGGGCGAGGAGGCGTGCGCGCTGTTCGCCCAAGTCCTGTCGAACGAGTCGGACTTGAACGTGCGGCAAGTCCTCGTCGACATGATGCAGGACAACTGCCGCCACCTGGACATGACCGAGTTCATCGACTCGGACTCCGGACCCGCCGGTCCCTTGCCGCGCATCGGCGGCGAGAGCGTGGGCGCGGACGGCTCGGGCATCGGTGAACCGGGCGACGTGGACGGTGGTGACGGCCGGTGATCACCGACACGCACGCTCACGTCTGGTGGAAGAGTTTCGCGGACGACCGCGACGAGGTCCTGCAACGCGCGCGCGAAGCGGGCGTGAGCCGCATGGTGATCGTCGCCACCGACCTGGAGTCGGCGCGCGCTTCGTTCGAGATGTGCGCGGGCAAGGATGACCTCTTCCCCACCGCCGGGGTTCACCCCCACGATGCCGAGCACCTGACGGACGAGATCCGCGCCGAGATCGAAGCGCTCTGCGCGCGGCCCGAATGCGTCGCCGTCGGCGAGACGGGCCTCGATTGGTTCAAGGAGTTCTCGCCGCGCGAGGCTCAGTTCGCGGGCTTCCGCTGGCAGCTCGCGCTCGCCAAGCGGCTGGACAAGCCGGTGATCATCCACTGCCGCGACGCGCACGAGGACACCGTGCAACTCGTGCGCGAACACCCGGGCGTGCGCGGCGTGATGCACTGCTACACGATGGGTGTGGACGAACTCGCGCCCTACCTCGAGGCGGGCCTGTACATCTCGTTCTCCGGCGTCGTCACGTATCCCAAGAACGACGCGAATCGCGCGGCGGCCTGCGCGGTGCCCGAGGACCGGCTGCTGGTCGAGACGGACTGCCCCTTCCTCTCGCCCCAAGGCCACCGCGGCAAGCGCAACGAACCGGCTTTGGTGGCCGAGGTGTTGCGCGTGGTGGCCGAGGCTCGTGGCGACGACCCGGAGCGACTCGCGCGCGTGACCAGCGCGAATGCGGCCCGCCTGTTCGGCCTGCCCGCCCTCGACGATCCCCCCGCGTGACCTGACCCGCGCAACGTCGGGGGTAGTGCACGCCAGGTCGGCACGAACGGAAGCGGGGCGCCATCGTTTGCACGATGACGCCCCGCTGGACAAGTCCTGGAGTCAGGTGGATCAGTTACCGACCTGGGTCCAAGTGTTACCGTCGTTGGAGGTCAAGCCCATGACCGCGAGGCCGAGGCTTTCTTCCATCGAGTTGTTGTTGAGCGTGTTGTCGTACGCGGCGCCGAAGGTCGGCGTCGTCGCAACAGCGAGGGCCTCGTAGGCCTGGTCACGGTTGTCGTAGGCGATGACATCACCCTCTTGGTTGATGAAGAAGGCACGGATGCCGGTCTTCTCGCAGTCGACGGGCCAGGCGTAGCAGGCCCACAGGATCTCGCAGTTGGCGGATCCCCAAGCGGCGAGGTCACCAGCGGTCGCGCCGCCGGCACCGGCCTCACCCACACCGGGCGTGACGCCGAGGGCGGTAACACCGGGAAGGAAGATCTTGAAGTAGTAGCCTTGACGCTCGACGACACCTTCGGCGGCGGCATCCGGGATGACGTTGCCGAACGCGGTGGCGAGGAAGGGCGGGTTCAGGTTGTCCACCGGCGCGGCGCCGAGGATCGGGGCCACACCGGGGCCGTTGAAGACGCGCAGCGGCATGGAGCCGGCGAGCTCGCCGAAGAAGCCGTACTCACCACCACCGTCGGCATCGGTGTCGATGGCGGTGGAGGCTTGCACCTGCTGCTGAGCAGCGGCGATGGAGCGGAGGGTAGCGATAGCCGCGTTCTCGTTGGCCGAGATCCGAGCGCTCATGAGCTTCGGCAAGGCAACGGCGGCAATGATCGCGATGATGGCAACCACGATCATCAGTTCGATGAGGGTGAAACCAGCGTTTCGTTTGTTCTGGATCATCTTGTTGGTTTGGGTCTGTCGTGCACTCGGGAGAGTGCTGGTCTGGACTGCCTGACTCAGGCATGCCCCTATGGGGCCAAAAATTCCGGGTTGGCCCCCCGGGGGGCACGTACGCAAGAAGGCCGCGGGCGAACCCATGCTTCCTTGCGCTGCGAGGTTTGATATCGGCGGGGTATGCAAGGCGTCTTGAGATCAGCACCGAGAATTGCGTGCATTTCGGATCTCGTTCGAAGTCGCCTTGTTCGAGTCGGAAAGAAGTTCCCGATCCAACGGAGAGAAGGAGCTCGATGAGCTCCTTCTCTCCCATGGGCCGGTGTCGTCACGAGTCGATTCCGAGTCTCAGAATCGATCCGCGGGACCGGGAACCGACTCGAATCAGTTCTTGCCGAGCGTTTCGATCATGCTCAGGATCGGCGCGAAGATGGCCAGCACGACGCCGCCGACGATGACGCCCATGAAGACGATCAACAACGGTTCGATCAAGCTGGTCAGCGCCTTGACGGTGGCCTTGACCTGGCTGTCGTAGAAGTCGGCGATCTTCTCGAGCAGGGTCTCGAGAGCACCGGTGCGCTCACCGATCGCGATCATCCGCACGACCATGGGCGGGAACACCTTGCGCTTGGCGAGCGGTTCGGAGAGCAGGTTGCCGTTGCGGACGCTCTCGCGGGAAGCGATGACCGCCTCCTCCACGACCGCGTTGCCGGCGGTGTTCGAGACGATGTCCAACGTCGACATGATCGGGACGCCCGAGCGGATGAGCGTCGCGAACGTACGGCTGAAACGCGCCAGGCAGACCTTGCTGAACAGCTTGCCGAAGACGGGCAGCTTCAGGAACAGACTGTCGAACAGGTAGCGGCCCCGTTTCGTCTTCTTGAAGGTCAGGAGCGCGAACGTCGCCCCGGCGCAGCCGGCCGCGATCATGACGACGTTGCCGCGCATGAAGTCCGAGACCGCCAGGACGAACTTGGTGATGCCGGGGAGTTCCACTTCCAGGGAGTCGAAGACCTCCTTGAACGTGGGCACGACCCCGATCATCAGGAAGGCCGTGATGCCCAGGACGAGGATCATCGAGATGACGGGGTACGTCATCGCCGATTTGATCTCGCGGCTCAGCTCCTCGGACGCTTCCTGGTAGTCCGCGAGGCGGTTCAGGATGATGTCCATCTGACCCGAGACCTCACCGGCCTTGACCATGCTGACGTACAGGTGGTTGAAGACCTTGGGGCACTTCTCCATGGCTGCGGACAGGTCGGAACCGCCGCGGACCTCGCTGATGAGGACCTCGCAGCAGAGCTTCATGCCCGGCGATTCCGCTTGCACGGCCAGGACCTCGAGCGATTCGAGGAGCGAGAGACCCGCACCCACCATCGTCGCGAGCTGGCGCGTGTAGACGACGAGCTCGCCCTTCTTGGACCGGGGCTTCGGCGTGCCGATGGTCAGGTTCTTGGAACCACCACCCTTCTTCTTGCCGGACGACTCGTCCAACCGAATGACGACCATGTTCTGCTTGCGCAGTTCGGCCACGGCCTCAGCCTTGTTGGCGGCTTGGATCGAGCCTTCCACGGTCTTTCCGGTCGGACCTTTGGCGGCGTATTTGTAGTTGCTCACGTGCGCTGGGGCTAGTTGCTTGGGTTTGTTCGAAATCAGTCGTCGAGCGTGATGCGCAGGACCTCTTCCACAGAGGTCACGCCACGAATCGCGTTGAGAATCCCGACTCGTCGCAGAGTCAGCATTCCCTCTTCGAGGGCTTGTGCTTTGATCTCATCGGCGGGCTTCCCCTCGACGACCATGCGGCAGATGCGCGGGCTGATTGGCAGGGTCTCGAGGACGGCGAACCGCCCCTTGTAGCCCCCACTGCAACGCGGACATCCGGAGCCGTTCGCGGTGAAGAGATTCAGTTCGGCGAAGTCCTTGTCCTGGAATCCGATCGCCATCAGCTTCTCGCGCGGCGGATCCTCGACAGGCACGCGGCAGTGCGAACAGAGTCGGCGGCCCAGTCGTTGGGCACAGATCAGCAGCAGCGAGCTCGAGACCATGAACGGGTCGATGCCCATGTCCACGAGTCGCGTGATCGTCGATGCGGCGTCGTTGGTGTGCAGCGTCGAGAGCACGAGGTGACCCGTGAGCGCCGCCTTGACCGCGATGTCCGCGGTCTCCTTGTCCCGAATCTCACCGACCAGGACGATGTCCGGGTCCTGACGCAGGATCGAGCGCAACGCGCCCGCGAACGTCATGCCGCGCTTCGGGTTGACGGGCACCTGGTTGATGCCGTCCATGCGGTACTCGACCGGGTCCTCGACCGTCGTGACGTTGGCTTCCGGCGTGGCGACGGCCTGGACGCAGGAGTACAGCGTCGTCGACTTGCCCGATCCCGTAGGACCGGTGACGAGCATCATGCCGTACGGCTGCGCGATGGCATGCTTCACGTCGGCGAGGCTCTCCGGCTCCCAGCCCATCGCGTCCAGGTTGAGGGCCAAGGAGCCCGCGTCCAGGATTCGGATGACGCTCTTCTCGCCGCCCACGACGGGCAGGATCGAGAGTCGGAAGTCGATCTGACGGCCTTCGAAACGGATCTGGAACTTGCCGTCCTGCGGCGCGTTGCGCTCCGCGATGTCGAGCTTGGCCAGAATCTTCAGACGGGAACTGATCGCAGGCAGGAGCGACTTGGAGACGGCGGGAATGCCCTCCTTCAATCGACCGTCCAGACGGAAGCGGACCTGAACCTGCTTCTCACCGGGCTCGATATGGATGTCACTCGCCTTCCCTTTCAGCGCACGCAGCAGGATCAGGTTGACCAGCTTGACGGCGGGAGCCTCTTCGGCTCCATCAGCGGCGCTGGCCTCGATGTCCTCGGTCTCTTCGGAGGCACCCGTGTCGAGGTTCTCTTCCCCGACCTCGTCCATCATCTCCTGGACCTGGGCGGCGCCGCGGTCGAACAGCGTGTCGATCGCACTGCGCAACATCGGACCGTGGGCGAAGACCGCGCGCACATGACAGCGGGTCATGCGCTTCAGGTCGTCGAACAGGATGACGTCGTACGGGTCCGGCACGGCCACGGTCAGCACGTCGCCGTTCTTCATGAGCGGCAGGACGTTGCGTTCCTTGCAGACCTCCTCGGAGATGGCATCCAGCGCTATCTGATCGGGCGTGATGCTGCGCAGGTCGACGGGCGGCACACCGGCCGAGCGGCCCATGACCTCCATCAAGCTCGACTCGGGGATCGCACCCGAGTCCAGCAACGTCTCGATCAGGTCCTCTCCGAGCTCGGAGGCTTCCCGGATCTGCTCGCTCGTGACGAGCCCCTCCTCGGTCAGGAGACGGCGAATCTTGGTGGAGATTCGGACCATCAGGCAGCCCTCAGGGAGTTCTTCAGCTCGCTCGGGTCGCTGAGCATCTTCTCGGCGTCCGCCAGGCGAACGACACCGCTGTTGACCAGGTTCGCGAGCGACTGCGCCATCGTGCGCATGCCGATCCGACCACCGGTCTGGATCTGCGAGTAGATCTGGTGGGACTTGCCATCACGGATCAGCGCGCGCACGCCGGGCGTGCTCAGCATGATCTCGGCGGCCATGACACGGCCGCGCTCGTTCGCACGCGGCAGCAGCGCCTGGCTGAAGACGGCCTCGAGCGTGAACGACAGCATCGTCTGGACCTGCGCCTGCTGGTTGGCAGGGAACACGTCGATGATGCGGTTGCAGGTCTGGACGGCGTCCGAGGTGTGCAGCGTGCCGAACGTCAGGTGACCGGTCTCGGCCAAGGTCAGCGCGGCCTCGATCGTCTCGTGGTCCCGGAGCTCGCCGACGAGCACGATGTCGGGGTCCTGGCGCAGCACGGACCTCAGCGCGTTGCCGAAGCCCTTGGTGTCGCCACCGACCTCGCGCTGCGTGACCATGCAGTTCTTGTGCGTGTGCGTGAATTCGACCGGGTCCTCGATCGTCACGATGTGCGCCTGGCGCGTCGTGTTGATGAAATCGATCATCGCTGCCAGAGACGTCGACTTGCCCGAACCGGTGGAGCCCGTGACCAGCACGAGCCCGGAACTCAGGTTGCAGAGTCGCTCACAGACGTCGATGGGCATGCCCAACATCTCGAAGTCCGGGATCTGGTGCGGGATCGCGCGCAGGACGCATGCCACAGCCCCCTGTTGATAGAAGGTGTTCACCCGGAATCGTCCATAGCCTTCGAGACCGAAGGAGCAGTCGAGTTCCAGGTCCCGGTCCAACCGCGCGATCTGATCCGACGTGAGAACGCTGGTCGCCAGGCGACGCGATTCCTCACCGTCCAGCGGCGAATGGTCAACAGGAAGGAGGACCCCATCCACGCGAATGCGCGGGGGGCTACCAACTGAGATGTGCAGATCAGAACCACCCTGGCGCACCATCAGCGCCAGCAGCTCTTCCATAGTGATCATCGGGATCCTCGGGGTGGGGGTACGGATCCACTCATCGGCGGAGGTCTCGCTCCGACCTAAGCCCCGACTCCCATCCCTTTCCCCATTCCTCCCAGTCGGAAAACCTTTCCACCCTCCGCCCACTCGTCCGGCGCCCTGTTCGACGGCTGAGGACGCCCGCCGGCGGACCTCGTCAGCTCCACTCAGAGGAAGCTCGTGTCCGGTTCGTGCGTTCGATGAGTTGCGCGGGGCGGAGCGACGGGCCGCGGCTCCGCCCGGGGCAACTCATCGAACGCTCGAACCGGACACGAGCCTCCCTTGATGGAACTCACGGCCAGATCCGTCGGATGGTGACCGTGTCGGTTCACCAGCGAAAGGAACCAGGGACCCCACAGCGGTGCTGCGGGGTCCCTGGTCGATCTCCGTAGCGAACGGATCCGGACACGATCCGACGGATCTAGTCGTCGTCGTGTTCTTTGGCGTGGGCCGCGAGGACCTTGGACTGTTCGTCCTTGGGCATCGGCGCGAACTTGCAGAACTCCATCGAGTAGGTCCCCTCGCCGGCCGTCTGGGACTTCAGATCGCGGCTGTAGGTCTGCATGGTCGTCAGCGGGGCCTCGGCCTTGATGATGGTGATCGCGCCTTCGGCCTCGCTCGATTGATCGACGACGTGGCCGCGACGATGACTGGTGAGGTCGCTGAAGATCGTTCCCGCCGATTCGCTGGGCACGTGGATCTCGACGCTCATGACCGGCTCCAGCAGGACCGGGCCCGCCTTCGCGAACCCTTCGCGGAACGCCCGACTGCCGGCGGCCTTGAAGGACGCCTCGTCCGAGTCGACCGGGTGGAACTTGCCGTCGTACAACTCGACCTCGATCCCCATGACCTCCCCATCGATCAGGATGCCCGTCTTGGAGATCTCGCGGACGCCCTGCTCGACGGCCGGGATCAGGTTGCGCGGGATCGACCCGCC
>JAJDEX010000399.1 GCA_029259575.1 Planctomycetota bacterium
CAGCATTCCCGAGGACTGCGACTGGTAGAAGTCGCCGGGCGTGGCGGGCGCGTTGACCGCGCTGGTCGCCGTGTAGGGCGTGGTCCAGGTCTGCGCAAAGGTCAGGGTGCCGTTGTGGCCGTAGCCGCTGGCACCGTCACCGTCGTCGCCGTCCGGGCGGACGACTTGCTCGCCACCGTCCATGAAGATGCAGTTGCGGTACTGGACGCGCGCACCATCACGCCATGCGGTGAGGCCGTCGCCGTCGACGGGCTGACCGATGACGGTCATGTTGTACATGGTCGTCGTGGTGACGGGCTGCCAGTCGGAGTCCTCGGCGCCGTCCGTCTCGATGGCGTTGTCGCCGACGCCCGAGCCCTGGCTCGCGTCGACGCTGTAGCCCTGGACGATCAGGCCGAACTGGACCTTGCCGCGGAAGCCCTGGTCGATGTCCAGGCTGTCGTCGCCGACGTTCCAGATGGCGATGTGGTCGAGCTCGAGCGTTCCGCCCCAGATCTCGATGCCGTCGTCGACGTTGTTCATGATCTCGACGTAGCTGAGATCCGTGCCGCGGCCGATGCCGCCGAGGGACAAGCCGTTGAGCTCGTTGCCCAGACCGATCACCTTGCCGCCGTAGCGGATCGAGAGGTGGCTGATGGAGCCCGAATCGTCGTCGTCGTTGCCACCTCCGTAGAGGACCTTCGTGTCACCGACGAAGTCGGCGACCAGGCCTTCCATGGCCGCGAAGTTGCTCGCGCTCGGAACGGCCGTGTTGCCGACCGTCGCGTTCTCGGAGATGTAGGCATCTCCCATGATCGTCAGGTTGCCCCATTCGTTGGCGGCTTCGCGCCACGTCCCGGTGCGGGAGTCGCCGCCGGTCCAGGTGGCCTCGTCGGCCTTCGAGGTCATGATGACCGGGTGCGTCTGGGTGCCCTGCACGAAGATCTGCGCGCCCTTCGCAACGGCAAGGCTGCCGCCCAGATTGGTGGTGCTGGAGACGACCGTGCCGGCCTCGATCGTCAGAGACGCGCCGGGGAGCACGTAGATCTGGTCCTGCAGGTTGTAGGTGTTGTCCGCGGTCCAGGTCGTGGAGACCGCGATGTCGGAGGTCACGAGGACGTCGCCAGCGGTAGCTGCACCGGCGAGCCCAAGACCGAATGCCAGGGAGGCACCGGTGCGGTTGAGGAGAGAGTTCACGAGAGAAGGTCCTGTTGGTTCGTTGATGGAGTTGGGGCAGCCCTGCAACGGAGGATCCGGCCGGGTTTCTGCCTTGGACGAGCAGGAAGATAGGGACGCTTTGTTGACGGACCGTGAGGACCACGCGAAGCGAGTCTTTGACTTTCGTGAGCTATGCGAACGCTCCGTTCACGCGCTGTGATCAGCGCATGAACGGAGCGTTAAGGGCGGAGGCCTGGGCCCCAGGAACGGCGATTCCTGGTGGAACCAGCGTCGACCGGTTCAGGATGAGAATCGCGCGATCAGTGCTCGCCGCGCCACGCATCGAGCAACGCGTTCGCGCGCTGCAACTCTGCCGAAGTCATGCTCTCGGCCAGTCGATCGCGTCGTGTAGCAGCGCCCGAATGGCCTTGTTCCGCGGCCAGAACGGCCCATTGGTAGGCCTTCGGAAGATCGATCGCCCAGGACTCACCGCTCTCCAGAAGGTTGGCCAACCGGTCCTGAGCGATCGGCAGTCCTTGCTTGGCCGAAGCGGTCAACCACAGCCGCGCCTGGTCCGGGTCCCGGCGCGTCGCGCGACCCTGGGCCAGCATCAGACCCAAGTTGTACTGCGCTGCAGGTTCGCCGTTCTTGGCCGCGATCCGGAACCAGTGGAGCGCGTCCTCGTCGCTCACCTCGACACCGACTCCGGTGGCGTGAAGTCGACCGAGCGCCGACTGCGCAGGAGCAAATCCCTGATCTGCGGCGCGTTCGTACCAACGGGCCGCGTAAACCTCGTTCTTCGGACCACCGCGTCCCTGCAAGTTCATCCAACCCACCAGGAACTGCGACTGCACGTGACCTTGCTGCGCGGCTTGCGTGAACCAGTCTCGAGCATCCGATTCGTCGGGCGTTCCGCCTGCGCCGTTCATCGAGAGTCGTCCCATCTGGAACTGCGCATCCGCCGAGCCCTGGCGGGCAGCAAGACGATACAGCTCCATCGACGCGACGACGTCGCGCTCGGTTCCCAGACCGCTCTCGCGAAGCACGGCGAGCACGTGTTGCGCGTGGGGTTCCCCTGCGCCGGCGGCGCGCTCCAGATCGCTCAGCACGCTCGGGTTCGTCCCCTGATGCTCGGACAGGAAGAGCATCGCCCGGTTGGACAAAGCGGGCGCGAACCCTTGATCCGCAGCCTTGTCGAACCAGGCCAAGGCCTCGTCCTCGGAGCGCGGCACGCCTCGCCCTTCGAGGTACATGAGTCCGAGGTTGTTCTGGGCCGCCGCGACGCCTTGGTCGGCTGCTCGGCGGTACCAGGACACCGCCCGGCTCGCGTTCGCGTCGACGCCGATTCCCTCGTCGTACATCAAGCCCAAGCAGTACTGCGAGTTCGCGTCCCCTTCGCGCGCGGAATGCAACCAGCGGTCGTGGGCGGACGCGACGTCCCCGCGCTCGAAGGCTGCCATGCCGGACATGGTGGGCGATGTGCACGCCGGCGCGAGAGCGAGGCAGAGGACGAGGTTGAGCTGGATGAAGCGAGTGTGAAGACGAGGCATGACCCTTCTCTCGATCGCCCCGACCCGCCGCGTTGAGCCGAAGCACATTAAGACGAAGACACCCCGGTCGCCGAAGCGCCAGGGTGTCTCGTACCGGAACAGGGTCGCCCCCGAACCGTCGTCGCAGGTGCGTCAGCGTGAGCGGCTCAGACGTTCGACCTCGGCCAGGTATTCCTCGAGCCGTTCGGAGGGTTTCAGCTCCTGGGCGCGACGGAGCTTCGGCAACGCGTCCTTGTAGCGCTTGGCGCGCACCAACATCTGTCCGTGCTCGCGGTTGGCCTCGAACTCGAACGCCTCCAGGCTGGCGGCGTACTCGAACTGATGGGCGGCCAGGTCGACCTCGCCCTTCGAGTCGTGGTACTTCCCGAGCAGGACGAGGGCATCGCCGTCGCGCGGATCCAGCGCCAGGATCTCGCGCAGGATGCTCGCCTCCTCCTCGGTGCCCTGACCGTTGGCGAGCGCGATGCGAGCCCGGAGGCGCAGGACCTCCTTCTGCTGATCCTTGTTCATCGTCTCGCGGAACGCGCCTTCGATCGCGTCCAAGACATCACGACCCTGAATCGTCGCGCGTCGCGAGATCAGGACCTTGGCGGCGCGAATCGACGCGTCCGGACCTTGGTCGCCGGCCACGCGCAGACCGCGCACGTAGGCGTCCCGCGCCAGGTCGTACAACGCTTCGCTGGAGTAGATATCGCCCAGCTTGGCGAGCACCTGCGGACCGGCCTGCCCCATGCGCGCCACGAACTCGAAGTTCTCGGCCGCTCGCAGAGGTTGCTGCATCCCGAGGAACGCATTGGCCTGCAACGTCCACAGCGAGGTCGCCTGGGGCTGTTGACGGATCAGCACGTCGCACAGCGCGGCCGCATCGGGATAGCGCCGCTGCTCGAGAAGGCTGAAGGCCAGCCCCTTCTTCCAATCCGGCTGTGCGGGATCGAGCAGGGACGCCATGCGGTACGCGGTCTCGGCGGAGAGGTGGTCCCCGTTGGAGGCGTGGGCGTAACCGAGCAAACCGAAGTTCAGCGCGTCCCCTCCTCCCAGCTCCACGACCCGCGACAGGTGCGGGATCGCCTTGTCGAAGCGGTTGGCCTGCACGTGGATCAGACCCAGGTTCTTGTGCGCGCGTCGGAAGTCGCGGTGCTTCGCGACGCACGTCTGATAGCCGGCCAACGCCTGCTCCATGTACGTGGCGCACTGCGCTTCGTGGGCCGCGATGTCCTGGTCCGTGGCTTCGTCGAGTGCGGACGCGTTGGCCAGCTGGAACACGATGTTGGCGAGCGCGAAGTCCAGGGCAGCGGAGGCATCCTCGTCGATGTTGCGCTCCAACAGGCGGATCGCGCGGTCCGGACGATCCTTCGCCATCCATTCGCGCATCTCGATGATGACGTCGCGCTCGTCGAACGTCAGCGGCGGCTCGATCGCCAGATCGGCGGCGTAGCTGCGCACGAAATGCGCTCGGAATGCCGCGTCGTTCCACAGGTCCAGCTCGTGCGATTTCTGCCTCGCCAGGCCAGCAGGTCGGGGTTCGAGCGCATTCACGAGTTCGGAGTCCTGGGCCGCAGCCGGCGAAGCGCAAGCACCCAGAACCAGCAAGGAACGGAGGACGAGGGACGAACGGGACGGGGTCGAAAGAAGCTTCATGATCATTCTTGGTCGGGGAACTGAATGCCGACGCGCACCTTGGAGCCGACCTTCTGGCCGTCCTTCTGTGCGGGCTCGAAGCGCCATTGCTTGACGGCGTTCAGCGCGGCTTTGTCGTAAGCGGGGTCGGGCGACGACTGGATCTTGGGGCGGCGCACGCGGCCCTTGTCGTCGACGATGAAGATGACGTAGACGGTGGCCTTGCCCAGGCGCCGGATCTTGGGGCTGAGCGTCGGCTCGACCTGGTGGATCGGGCGCGCTTGGTTGTCCAGCTCGCTGGCTTCGAGCAGCTCCTTGAACTCCGCGGCGCCACCGATGACGCGGGACAGGTCGATGCCGGACTCCATGCCCCAGCCGTCGCCCACGGTCGGTGCCAAGGCCTGTTCGAGCTG
>JAJDEX010000400.1 GCA_029259575.1 Planctomycetota bacterium
GGGTCCCTCCGAAACTGTCGAGGCGCGCGATGAGGTCCTTGAGCGGCTCCCGACTGCGCCATTCACGATAGGACTGAATGTCCTCCGCGAGCTTGGAGCGCTGGTCTCGGATCCTCTGCAACTGGTTGCGCAGCGGATCGACCTCGGGACCGCGCCCCTCCAGTAGGGCCTCGGCTTCCTCGAGCTGACCCGTGCGCAGCATGAGTTGGATCTGGCCCGTCCCGTCGCTTCCGCCGCAACCGCTGAGGAGGTGCGCGCACAGGAGGGCCGCGCCGGTCAGGGTCGTTCGGCGGAGGACGTCGTTGAGGTTTCGTTGTCGCATGGAGGGATTCCGGGGGACCAGGATATACGACAGCACGCGCACCACGGGGACGAACTGAGTGGGGTCTTCGTGCGGGACGTGGCGGTGCCCCTGGAAGCCCCGAAAGGTCGGATCGAGGCCTACGCTCGCATCCCGAACCGACCTGCGGGACCGAACGCACGCCGCGGACGGACGCTCACTCGGACGCGGATTCCGCCAGGATCGCCGGCGAGAGGTCGTCAGCGCCGATCGTCGCGCCCGACAAGGCCACCGCGCGCTGCATCTCGTTCTCGAGCTGGCGGACATTTCCTGGCCACGAATAGGCCAACAGCATCTCGAGCGCAGCGTCCGAGAGCACGGTCGAACGCCCCATCTGCTCGTTCGCCCGCGCCAGGAAGAACCGAGCCAGATGAGCGATGTCCTGGCCGCGCTCGCGCAGCGGCGGCAAGTGGATGGTGATGACGTTCAGGCGATAGAAGAGGTCCTCGCGGAACGTCCCCGCCTTGCAGGCTTCGGGCAGGTCCTTGTTCGTCGCCGCGACGACGCGGACATCGACGTGTTGCACCGCGTTGGAACCGACCGGGCGGACCTCGCCGTCCTGGAGCACGCGCAGCAGCTTGGCCTGCATCGGCAGCGGCATGTCCCCGATCTCGTCCAGGAACACGGTGCCGCCGTTGGCGACGAGGAAGTGCCCCGGTCGGTCGGCGATCGCGCCGGTGAACGAGCCCTGCTTGTGACCGAACAACTCGGACTCGAGCAGCTCGGCCGGGACCGCCGCACAGTTCTCGGCCAGGAACGGCTTCTTGGAACGCTTCGACTGGGCGTGCAGCGCGTGGGCGACGAGCTCCTTGCCCGTCCCCGTCTCGCCCTGGATCAACACGGCGACCGAACTGGGCGCGACCTTGGCGATCAGGTCCAACACGGGCTGCATCGCGGCGCTGTCCCCCACCATGCCGAAGCGCGTGGGGAACGAGGCATCGGCGGCGGCCGGCGGCATGGACGTCCGCGACTCTGCGGGTCCGCTCGACACGAGTCCGGCCAGGAGGTCGCCCTCGAAACCCGCGGCCCGCGCATCGGTCAAGAGCGCTTCGAGTCGTGCGCGCAGCTCGTTCAGCGTGCTGTCGTCGGAACTCAAAGCAGACTCAGGTTCGCGTAGTGGAGCAGCAGCTCTTTCGTGCCGTGGTGATCGAAGCGCACGCGCGCCCGGGCGTTCACGCCTTGGCCCGACAGGTTCTCGATGTAACCCTCGCCGAAATGATCGTGATAGATGCGCGCGCCGACCTTCAGGTTCTCGTCGCCCGAACTCGCCGGTTCGAACGTCCCCAAGGCCTCGTTCGCTTCCTCGTCCATGCCTTCGATCAGGTCCGAGGGCAGCTCGTCCAGGAACTGCGACGGTCGCATCCAGCGGTCCTCGCCGAAGAACCCGCGCGTGCGGGCGTTCGTCAGCATCAGCCGTTCGCGGGCGCGCGTCAGGCCGACGTAGAACAGACGACGCTCCTCTTCGATCCCGTGTTCGGGATCCTCTTCGAGCGCGCGCGCGTGCGGCAGCAGTTCTTCCTCGCAGCCGGCGATGAAGACGAACGGGAACTCGAGGCCCTTGCAAGCGTGCAACGTCATCAGTTTGACGGCGTCGTCGCCCTGCTCGAGCCCATCGGTGTCGCTGACGAGCGCGACGTCCTGGAGGAACCCGCGCAGCTTGCCGGCGGGGTTCAGCTTGTCGTACTCGCGCGCGTGCGTGCAGAGTTCCTCGACGTTCGCGTCCCGATCCATGACCGAGTCTCCGTCGTCGATCTCGTTCAACCAGCGCGTGCGGTCGAACGACTCGAGCACGGCTTCCAAGGCGAGACCGGCTTCGTCGTCGGCGCGGTGGGCGAGTTCTTCGACGGTCGCCGCGAACTCGGGCAAGCCCTTCTTGGCGCGCCCGCGAATCGTGCTGAGGCATTCCTCGGAGCGCGCGGCTTCCAGGTAGGACACGCGTCGGTCCGCCGCCCATTCCGCGAGCCGGCCCAAGCTGGTCGCCCCCACGCCGCGCGTCGGGGCGTTGACGACGCGCAGGAAGGCCTGGTCGTCGCGCGGGTTCACGATCAACCGCAACCACGAGACGAGGTCGCGCACTTCGCGGCGGCCGTAGAACTCGGTGCCGCCGACGATTTGGTACGGCACGGCCGCGAGGCGCAACGCACTCTCGAGCGCTCGCTGCATGAAGTTCATGCGGTAGAAGATCGCGACCTCGCCCCAAGCACGGCCGCGCGCCTGCAACGAACGAATCTGCGCGACGATCTCGCGCGCTTCGTCGTTCTCGTCGCCGCAGGCCATCAGGACCAGCTGGTCGCCGTCCTCGGCCTGGGTCCACAGCTCCTTCACCTTGCGCTGCGAGTTGTGTTCGATCACCGCGGACGCCGCCGCCAGGATCGTGCCGGTCGAGCGGTAGTTCTGTTCGAGGCGCACTACGGTCGCGCCGCCCATGTCCTTCTCGAAGTCCAGGAAGTTGCGCACGTCCGCGCCGCGCCACGAGTAGATGGACTGATCCGGATCGCCGACCACGGCCAGGTTGCCGTGCGCGTCGGAGAGGTGGCGCGTCAGACGGTACTGGACACGGTTCGTGTCCTGGTACTCGTCGACCATCACGTAGCGGAAGCGATAGGACCACGCGTCGCGCAGCCCCGGGTGTGCGTCGAAGATCGCCAGCGTGTGCAGCAGCAGGTCGTCGAAGTCGAGCGCGTTCTGCTCGCGCAAGCGCTCCTCGTAGCGCTTCTTGACCTTGCGGAAGACCTCGTCCTCCATGCCCGACGCGTCGCCCAGCGTCAGCTCCAGGCCGCCGTCCTCGCCGGCGACGCTGTTCTTGGTCGCCGAGATCCAGCCGCCGATCGCCGCCGGACGGAAGCGCGTCGCGTCGAAGTTGAGCTCCTTGACGCACGCCTTGATCAGCGCGTTGCGCTCGGACGTGTCGAAGATCGTGAAGTCGCGCGTGAACGAGGGCAGGATCTCGATCTCCTGGCGCAGGAAGCGCGCGCAGAAGGCGTGGAAGGTGCTGATCCAGAAGCCCTTGACGTCGGGCAGCAGCTTCTCGACGCGCTCGCGCATCTCGCGCGCGGCCTTGTTCGTGAACGTGATCGCCAGGATCTCGCTGGGCTGCACGTGCTGGGTCGTCACCAGGTGCACCAGGCGACTGGTGATCACGCGCGTCTTGCCGGATCCGGGACCCGCCAGGATCAGCAGCGGTCCGCTGGTGTGCTCCACCGCGGCGCGCTGGGGTTCGTTCAGGACTTCGAGCAGTCCTTCGACCGGTGCCGGACCCGTCGTGCCCGCGCCTTCCTGTACCGCCGCTCTTGCATCCATCCAGTCCATCACGCCGACGAGTCTATCGTCGGCAGCGCTCGAATCTCGCACGGATCCGAATCACTGCGGCGCGGTCGACTCCGCACAGCAAGGTGGCACCGATCCGCCCACGTCCGGCGACATCCCCGGGATGCCCCCGCGCCACGCGGTGTAGGCGCCGAGCAGCACCAACGCCACTCCGGCAACGGCGCGCGCATGTCGACGGAGCGGCCCCGTCATGCCGTGGGACACCAGGATCGTGCCGAGCAAGGCAGGACCGGTGGCGAGTCCGAACAGCACGAGCCCCAGAGCGGCGACGGCCGGAGGCGATGCGGCGGCCAGCAGGAAGGCGCTCCACGAGAGCCCGCACGGCAGGAGCCCGGTCAGCAGTCCGGCTCCCAGAGGCGCGGTCGCTCCCGGCCAGTTCCCCACGGCTCGTCGAGCTCCCCCGAGCCAGTGGCTCGCATGCCGGACCCATCCCGGGGACAACCGAGCGAAGGGCCGCAGGATCCCCAGCGAGATCAGGCCGCCCAGCACGAGCGCACCGCCGGCGGCCCAAGCCAGACCGCTGCGTGCCGTCGCAAGGGCGCCCTCGGGCATGATGCGAGTGACTCCCAAAGCGAGAGTGACTCCCAACAAGGCGTACGTCGCGGCCTTGCCCACCAGGAACGCGGCGCGGTCCAACCAAGGCTGCCGCTGCTCGCCCCGAACACGATCGGCGGCGATCGCGAGACCTCCGCACATGCCGGCGCAATGCGGTGCTCCGGTGAGTGCGAGCAACACGAAAGCCCCCAGCGTCGGAGCTTCGGACGGAATCACCTGGAAGCTCCGTGGCACGGTGGCTGCGCGTTCCGCGCGTCCGCGGAGAGTGCGCCCAAACTCAATGCCGACATCGGTTCACCCCGAGTTCCGACCTCTTCGCACGCGACGACACAATCGCCGCAGCGCAGGCACAGCGCGAAGTTCGACATGCCGTCGCTGTAGAAGCCGCGTTCATCGCGCCAGGGCCCTCCCGACATGTCGCGCGGCTTGAGGTCGACGGGACAGACGACGTCGCACAACCCGCAGTCGGTGCACGTCGTCTCGTCGAACTCGATCCCGTTGATCGTCTCCTGGCCGAGCAGGGCGAAGTAGACGCCCGACGGGCAGAGGTCGCGACAGAAGCGGAGCCCCATGAACTGCACGATCCCGAACAACCCCAGCGCCATCGATCCCAGGAAGACGGCGGACAGCGTCCGCGCCAAGGTCGAGCCCTCCAGGAACACGTGCCAGTCGACCCAGAAGGCGAACGTGATCGCGGCCATGAGGCAACTGACGAGGAACGCGGTCAGCGGACCGGCGATGCGCCAGCGTCCCTTGCGGTCGGTATAACGTGCCCACTCCACCAACCGGCTCAGCGTGCCGACGGGGCAGAAGAAGCCGCACAGGTAGCGACCGAAGAGCCGGCTCTTCAACACGATCACGACGTTGATCGCCAGGAACGGGAACGCGAAGGCCTTGGCCGCCGTCACGGTGTCGACCGGTTCGCCCAACCAACGGTGCCCTCCACCCCAAAGGTCGAAGCGCAGGATGTCGAGCACGGGCAGCGCCGCGATCGACAGGGTGGCCACGACCCCGACGCCCCATCGGATCCACGTGTATCGGTGGATCTTGGGGAGCTTGTGCAGGATCCCGTAGAGGGCGCGCTCGCGCTTGGCTCCGAACACGGCGACGTGGCCTCGAGGTCAGCGGGGGTCGGAGTGGCGCAGGGCGAGCACCGGGATGTGCGCGGTCTGAATCACGCGGTGTGCGACGTTGCCCAGGAAGACGGAGGCCAGCCCCGTTCTCCCGTGGCTGCCCATGACGATCAGGTCGTGGTCCGACTGGCGCGCCAGGATGGCCTCGGAGGCCAAGCCATCGACGAACTCGGCGCGGATGTGTTCGCCCTGGAACCCCGTCTCCTCGAGCTTGGCTCGGAACGTGCGCTCGGCCAGGTCGCGGTCGGCCCGCATCGCTTCCGCGGGCAGACTCGACGCTCCGAAGCCGGGCGCCAGCGCG